>NZ_CABSXI010000030.1:0-29079 GCF_902481605.1 uncultured Oribacterium sp.
TCTGTCCCCCATACTTATAGCCCTAATTTTCCTAACCACTCCTCAATATCTTCTACAGAAGTATTCGGGAAAAGCATCAGTGTGTCCTCATTATTTTCATCACATAAGATCAATTCCTGTTCTTGATCAAAAAACAGGCTTAGCCATACAATAAAGCTTGCATAATCCCTCATTCTATTTTCGGAATTAAAATACTCTATGGCAAAGGTGGATCTTTTTCTATCCATTCGTAAGGTAAACTGATAGGACTCCGAGTAATTTTCCCAACAAATATCATAGGAAAATGACGCAGTCTTACTCTGCTCTATTCCTGTCCCCAGATACTTCTTTTCTATTTCCCTACTAAATTTTTCTAAATCAAAATCATGATTTTCCGCTTTATTTACATGAATAAAACTTGTTACAGACATCTCTACTTTCCCTCAAGGCCAGTGGTTTCGTATAAGACAAAATTTTATCCTGCTAATATCAGTATGCCGGAGCAGAATGTCCTCTTCTCAAAAATCAGATTCGGAAATTCTGTTCTTAGTTCATCCGCAACGCAATAGATTTCATCATTATCCCATTCATCCGCATATTCTTTTTTACATTGATCCATTTCCTTGCGATTTGAAAAAGCGACATCTCCTATGAGAATCTTTCCGTCATCTTTGAGACGTGCTAGCAAATCTTTTAGCAAAACAACCTTTTGTGCATCCGCTAAGTGATGAATAGAATACGTTGCAATAATAAAATCAAAGGACTCTTGCTTCAGTTCATCCGCTAAACCCTTTGAAAAATCTCCCTGATAGAGATGTGCACCCGGCATCTTTTCATACGCGAGCTCTATCATTCTTGAGGAAAAATCCTGTCCGTAAATAGTGCATCCGTTTTTATATAGCTTTGTGGTTAATGTGCCTGTTCCGAATCCAAGGTCCAAAACTACTGCATCCGGCTTTTCCATTATGATTTTGTAAATATCCCCCAGAATCTTTTTGTACCCGGCAAAGGGATAACGATTCTCTTCTTCCGAGAGCCCGACTGATTTGTCATAATCATCCGCCCATAAATCAAAACCTTTACTATTTAACATTTTCCCTCCTCTACTCCTGCTTTTCTATCGTATGCCCCTGCTTTTCCCGCCTTTGCCCTGGCAGGCAAGATGCATCTCTCGCTCAAAGTTCTCAGTACATTTCGAGCGATAAAACAGCCGGAATCCCCATAATTCCTTGCATCCATTTTTATTTCAAAAGCTCCAAAATTCCCTTTGCACAGCGGAGATTCACGTCTTGAAAATGATTTCCCGGGTTCAACTCATATTTGCAGGGAATCCCCAAGCTCCTAAAATAACCAAGCAGTTCTTCCGTGTTTTCCTGCATGGTTCTTAAAATAGGATGTCTTGTTTTAGACTCTTGATCTCCAACGGATAAATACAGCTTTTCCGGCAGGATTTTCATCGTATTTTCTTTGCAAAATTCCTTGAATCCCGGAAACCAAAAAGAGCCCGACATACCGGCTACACGGGAAAAAACATCCGTCTTATACATGGCATACAATGCAAATAAGCCGGCTAAAGAATAGCCGGCTATGCCTATAAAACTCGCCTTTCCGTGATTTCTTTCCGTAGCCCAAGGTAAAATAGCGGACAGTCCGCTTTCTCCGCCTGAAATAAGCTTAGTTTATGATTACACAAGGTAAAATCTTCTCTATGCATAAGCTACCTCTCCCGGTTTTTCTCCGTATACCCTATCTTAGATCCAACACCATACTGTCAAAGTCGATATACTCTTCCCCAATCTTAAAATACGCCGGTAAAGTTCCCACTTTCTTAAAGCCCTTAATTCTCCGCTTCCTACAAGCCTTCCGTTCTTCCAAGCGAAATAACATACCGATTTTGAATCCTTGGAAAAGTTTCGAATTGCCTCCTGCTCATCCTCTACGGAAATTGGAAATCCTTCCTTT
This sequence comes from uncultured Oribacterium sp., assembly GCF_902481605.1. Taxonomy (NCBI): domain Bacteria; kingdom Bacillati; phylum Bacillota; class Clostridia; order Lachnospirales; family Lachnospiraceae; genus Oribacterium; species uncultured Oribacterium sp. The sequence continues at coordinate 1,942 of NZ_CABSXI010000030.1, forward strand.
CCAAAGGATAAATTGTCTGTTTCCGAACCCACCTGTCTTGCATAAGCTATCCTTGCTTCCGCATCCTCAGGTAGAGCTTCTTTAATGATAACGCCTTTGATTACGTCTTTAGTAACGTCTTTGATAATGTTCTTCATAATATCTTCCCTGCAAAATCACTATGATGCTTTATTTAATACTTTACCCAATACTTTACCCAATACTTTGCTCAGCACTTACGCATTTCTTTGTTCAACACTTTGCGCCACACTTACGCAATACTCCATTCTTTATTTCTTAAAGGAGCAAGTCCGTATAAAGTCCTTCACCTCTGCCCCGGCTTCCAGATAGCGAAGTAAAATCTCCGCACAGGCATGACTGTCGCTGTCCGCCCGGTGGTGTTGAAGGGAAATCCCAAAATCCTCGCAGACCATATTTAACTTGTGGCTCCTGTCGGGAAAGAGGCTTCTGCCCATTTTCACCGTGCAAAGGTAGCGGGCATAGGGCTTCCAATCAATCTCATAGTCCAAAAGACAGTTTTTTAGCACATTCATATCAAAAGAGGCATTGTGGGCTACCAGCATTCCGTCGGAAAAAAGCGGTTCAATCTGCTGCCATAATTCCGGAAAGGTAGGGGCATCTTTGACACTGGCCTTACTGATTCCGGTAAGCTTTACATTGAAATAGTCAAAGTTGGTTTCCGGATTCACAAGGGAATAAAATTCCTTGCTGATTTTTCCCTCTTCCACCACGGTAATGCCAATGGCACTTATACGGTTGTTCTTCCGATTCGGTGTCTCCACATCAAAAACAATAAAGCGTGCCACAATATCCTCCTAGCCTATTCGAAACAATGCTACGATTTTTGATACTAAAAAACCGTTGTATCCCAATTTTACTTGAGAAACAACGGTTTTCGCAAATGCTTTTTTCTTTTCGATATTTTGAAGGTCGCTTATCTTTGAAAGCCTTCAACTGTATTTTTAGGGAAGAAGATTATAGAATATTCTTCTTAAATATTTTCTTCTTAAATATTTTCTTCTTAAATATTTTCTTCTTAAATATTTTTCCCTTAAAAATCCACCTCTGTATCATAGTAGCAACACTTTAAGAGCTTCTCCATTTCCTCTACGCTGGGTTGACGAGGATTGGAACCGGTACAAGCGTCTCCTACAGCATTTACGGCAATGTCATGCAGTCTCTCTAAGAAGACATTTTCCGGAACAAAGCCCTGCTCGGTAGGATAGGAATCAGCACCGTAATTCTTGATACAAAGAGGAATGTTTAACTTCTCGTTCAGCCCTCTTAAATAAGCAATTAAAGCCTTTACCTTATCATCGTCGTTATTTCCGGAAAGACCGATAACGTCCGCAATCTTTACATAGCGCTTCTTTGCGGTTTCGTCCTTCGCATTGAAGGCAATAACCTTTGGAAGGTACATGGCATTTGCCGCACCGTGAATGATGTGTGCCCCTAAGTCTCCGAATACCGCACCGGTCTTATGAGCCATGGAGTGGACAATTCCAAGAAGTGCGTTTGAAAATGCCATTCCTGCAAGGCACTGGGCATTATGCATAGCATTTCTAGCCTCTTTGTCTTCATTGTAAGAATCCACCAGGTCGTCCCGAATCATTTCAATGGCATGCAAAGCCAAAGGATCCGTATAATCGCAATTTGCAGTGGAAACATAAGCCTCAATAGCATGGGTTAAAGCGTCCATTCCGGTATGCGCCACCAGCTTTTTCGGCATGGTCTGTGCCAGAGCAGGATCTACGATAGCCACATCGGGAGTGATTTCAAAATCCGCAATGGGATATTTGATTCCCTTTTCATAATCTGTGATAATGGAAAATGCGGTTACCTCGGTAGCGGTTCCGGAAGTGGAAGAAATCGCACAGAACTTTGCCTTCTTTCTCAGCGTTGGAATACCAAAGACCTTACACATATCTTCAAAGCTGCACTCCGGATACTCGTACTTAATCCACATCGCCTTCGCCGCATCAATGGGAGATCCTCCGCCGATTGCCACAATCCAATCCGGTCCGAAGTCCAGCATCTCTTTCGCACCTTTCATTACGGTATCTACGGAAGGATCGGACTCAATCCCTTCAAACAGCTTTACTTCCATTCCCGTTTCCTGTAAGTACTGTACTACCCTATCCAAAAAACCGAAACGCTTCATAGATCCGCCACCCACGCAGACAAAAGCCTTCTTTCCCTCGAAGGTCTTCAGTGCCTCCAATGCATTTTCTCCGTGATAAATGTCTCTTGGTAATGTAAATCTCATCTCCTGCCTCCTTTTAGAGCTGTCAACTTTTACATACCCCACATGCTACACCCCATTTCATAGAATGTCAATAATTTAACAATATAGATATTGCATATTTTTTTGAACATTCTCCGGAATAAAATAAGAGGAATGGCACAAACCCAAATCTACAACCGGCTATTCATAGTCTGTAATGAAAGGTAGCAGAATAAAAAAACAGAAAAGCAGAGTTTCTGTCAAAAGCTGCTTTTCTGTTTTTTATTTCTGATTTACAGTTTATACAGTTTCGTATATTTCTCCTCAATGTAATCCAAGAAATAGTTCACATTAAACTCTTCTCCGGTCACCATTTTCATAAGCTCCGGTGCCTCATAGCGGAAACCGTAGGTATGGATATGCTCCTTTAGCCAGTTCATGATTTCATCAAAATGGTTTTCTTCCAAAAGCCTCTCTACATCCAGTTCCTTCCGCATTATCTGCATGAATTGCGCCGCAAAGGCTGTTCCTAAAGCATAGGTAGGGAAGTAGCCGAAGCTTCCGTCGGACCAGTGCACATCCTGTAAGATGCCCAGCTTATCATTTGGCACATCCACGCCCAAATACTCCTTGTACTTTGCATTCCAGGTCTTATCCAGTCCCTCTGTAGAAATGCTTCCGTTAAATAAGCCCTTTTCAATTTCATAACGAATCAGGACATGCAATGGATAGGTCAATTCATCCGCTTCCGTACGAATAAAGGAAGGTTTAGACACATTGATGGCCTGATAAAATTCCTCTAAGGAAACCTCTCCCAGTTGCTTTGGAAAATGCTTTTGCAACTTAGGATAATGATATTTCCAAAATGCCAAAGTTCTCCCCAGATAGTTTTCGCAAAGTCTGGACTGGGACTCATGCATTCCGGAAGATACTCCCTCGGATAAAATCATGCCGTCATACTTTGGATTGATATTATGCTCATAATAGGCATGCCCTACCTCATGTACCGTGGACAAAATAGCAGAAATCACATTGTTCTCGAGATATTTCGTAGTGGTACGGCAGTCATTTTCACAGGTCCAAGAAGTAAAGGGATGCTCGGACTCATTTTGATAGCCCCAGGAGGAGTCAAAATGCAAGTACTCTAAAAGCCCTTCCATAAACTTCTTCTGCTCTTCCACCGGTAAGCTTTGGGCCAAGAAATCCTCTCGAAGCTGCTTTGCCTTGGTCACCTTCTGAATAAGAGGCACCAATCTTTCCTTTAAAGCCGCAAAAAAGGCATCATACTTTTCCTCGTCCATCCCCGGTTCAAAATCATCCAACATCTGATTGTAAATGGACAGGTTGCTGTTCCGATAGCCATAAAGCTTCTTCTTTTCTTCAATCACCTTCTCTAAATAGGGAGCAAAAAGAGAATAGTCCGCCTTGGATTTTGCCAAAAGCCAGGCATCAAAGGATTCACTACAAAGCTTTTCAAAGGCTACAAACTCCTCCTTGGGAATGCAAAGGGTATCCAAGGCCTGCTTGTAATAAAGCTGAATGGCCCGCTTATTTTCCGTATCCACCTTGGGATCATCCTTTAAATCCTTGAGTAATTCTACAATTTCCGGATCTGTCTCCAAACTGAAAAGCTCCCCTGCCAAAAAGGCGGAACGCTCATCTCTATAGCCTGCTCCGGCTGTAGGCGCTACAGTCTGCTTATCAATATCAATGATATTTAGAGCCATATGGTAGGCAGAACATTTAAACAGCCAGTCCTGATACTTCTTTAATTTTTCTTCCGTAGTCATATTTTTCCTTTCTTACAATTGTTTTACTATAATACATGCCGGTACGGGAATATTCTGATATAATGATTTTATGGATTTAACGTTAGCGTTTTTTTCATTTTCACAAAACTGCCAACGTTAATTTTAATATTTCGTACTGTATTTGCTATTATATACTATGAACTAATAAGTTAGAAAGGAAGAATAATATGACTTGGTATCCTCGTGAAAACTACCTTAAGAAGATTCGTGACTTTTATCACGAAACCGATATTATTAAAGTAATCACCGGTGTGCGAAGATGTGGTAAATCCTGTCTTATGGAAACAATTGCCAACGAATTAAAATCGTCTGGAATTCCTAGTAATCATATTTATTTCTTCGACTTGGACAGTAAGGACTATCATAAAATTACAAATCCGGAACAATTGGAACAGCTATTGGAATCAGTTCCGAAAGTGCGTGGAACAAAATATCTTTTTATTGATGAGATTCAAAATGTAAAGGACTTTGAACTAATTCTTAACAGCTTTCGTAGGTCTAATGAATGGTCAATTTTTATTACCGGTTCAAATTCATATCTCCTAAGCGGAGAATTGATGACAAAACTAACCGGAAGATATATTGAATTTGAGATGTTCCCACTTTCGTTTGAGGAATACGAAGGCATTAAAAAATTCTATGGAAAAAAAATTGCTTCCGACCGACAAGAAGAATTACAAAACTATATTCTTGAAGGCGGTTTTCCCAGAACAATACAACTGGAAAATATGGCCGCAAAGCGTAGATATGTTCAAAGTGTTATCGAGGAAATTTTTGAAAAAGACATTAGAAGAAGGCTAAAAATCCGTAATAAAAATACATTTGAAACAGTCCAAAAATACATCATCAACAACTTTGCTGCAACAACCAGTCTAAAAAGCTTAAAAAAAGCCATTGAACAAAATGGAACAGCTATAAGCGAAGCCACGATTGCAAGATATGTTAAAGCCTTGTTGGATGCGAAAATTCTTTGCGAATGCCCCAGGTTTGATATGAAGTCCAAAAAATCCTTAAGTGGAGAAAAGAAATACTATTTAGCTGACACCGCTTTTTATTTTGCTCAGAACACGGACAACAGAATTAACTTTGGTCCTGTTCTTGAAAATATCACCTATATATATGCAAAATCTCACGACTATTCTGTAGCTGTCGGGAGAATAGGGAAGCTGGAATGTGATTTCATCTTAAGAAATAACGAGATGCGTTATTCCTACATTCAAGTTGCTTATACCATTGCATTATCAAAGGATACCGAAGACCGTGAGTACCAACCACTCGAAGCCATTAAGGACAATTATCCTAAATATGTTGTTACTGCAGACTCTATTCTTCAACAGCGAAACGGTATTGAGCATATTAACCTTATTGACTTTATGAGAAATGGAAAAGAATTTTTAGCTTAGTTTATAAAATATATTTCCGCTCATAGGAGAAAGGGGCTGTAAAGAATAACTTAATTATATACAAAATATAACTATATTATTTTTTTCAGCCCCTTCTGCACTATAAAATTCATTCTTCTATTCGGCCCTATAGCATTCCAAAATTACAGCTTAATTTACAAGACTGCTCTTACCGTTTGATTTTACAGTTAGGCATTACCGTTTTGTTTTACACTCTGGCAACGCCACTTTTCTTTGCGGCTTCCGCTACGGCTTTAGCTACTGCGTCCTTGACTCTTTCATCAAAGGCCGCCGGCAGAATATACTCGGCATTAAGTTCCTGATCGCTCACCAGTTCCGCTATGGCATAGGCTGCGGCAACCTTCATTTCATCATTGATGTCCTTTGCCCGCACATCCAGAGCGCCTCTAAAGATGCCAGGAAAGCATAGTACATTATTAATCTGGTTCGGAAAATCCGACCGCCCTGTAGATACTACCGCAGCCCCTGCCTCCTTCGCATCCTCCGGGAATATTTCCGGAATAGGATTGGCACAGGCAAAGATAATGGGCTTCTCCGCCATGCTCTTCACCATATCCTTATTCAGGGTTCCCGGTGCGGAAACACCGATAAAGACATCCGCATTTTTGATAACATCAGAAAGACTTCCCTTTTCCATGGAAAGATTGGTAATCTCTGCCATTTCCATCTTAATGGGATTTAAGTTCTCTCTCCCCTTATAAATAGCGCCCTCTCTATCCGTCATAATCACATTTTTTGCTCCCATGCTTAAGAGCAGTTTGATAATGGCAATGCCTGCTGCCCCAGCTCCGGAGGTCACAATCTTCACTTCTTCGATTTTTTTCCCGGTAAGCTTTAAGGCATTGATCAGGCCTGCCAAAGTGACCACCGCAGTGCCATGCTGGTCATCATGGAAAATGGGAATATCACAAATTTCCTTGAGTCTCTTTTCAATTTCAAAACATCGTGGTGCGGAAATGTCTTCCAGATTCACTCCCCCAAAGCTTCCTGCCAGGAGACTCACCGTCTTCACGATTTCCTCCACATCCTTCGTTCTTACGCAGAGTGGAATGGCATCCACATCTCCAAAGGCCTTAAACAGCACACATTTTCCTTCCATAACCGGCATGCCCGCCTCCGGTCCTATGTCTCCCAAGCCTAACACCGCAGTTCCGTCCGTTACCACCGCCACCGTATTCCAGCGTCTGGTCAGCTCATAGCTTTTCTCCACATCCTTCTGTATCACTAGGCAGGGTTCCGCAACTCCCGGGGTATAAGCAAGACTTAGTGCTTCTTTGCTATCCACCTTGGCTCTCGGTGTAATTTCCAGCTTTCCCTTTAATTCATAATGCAGTTTCAATGATTCCTTCGCATAGTCCATTTTTCTTCCTCCATACTTTATATCATTTCTTCCGGTTTAAACACTTCATCAAACTTCTCTTCCGTCAAGAAACCAAGCTGCAGGCAGGCCTCTTTTAAAGAGATATTTTCCTGAAAGGCCTTCTTCGCTGTCTTCGCCGCATTTTCATAGCCGATATAGGGATTTAAGCAGGTTACCAGCATCAAAGAGCGATGTAGGTTTTCCAGCATTTTCTCCTTGTTCGCCTTGATGCCAACAACACAGTTCTGATTAAAGGATAACATGGCATCGGAAAGCAGGCGTACAGACTGTAAAAAATTGTAGATACACACCGGCATATATACATTTAGCTCAAAATTTCCCTGAGAAGCCGCCATGCCCACTGCTACATCATTGGCCATAACCTGAACGGACACCATGGTAAGCGCCTCACACTGGGTGGGATTGACCTTTCCCGGCATAATGGAGCTTCCCGGCTCATTTTCCGGAAGGAAAATTTCTCCAAGACCGCATCTTGGGCCGCTACCAAGCCAGCGGATGTCATTGGCTATTTTCATTAAATTCGCTGCCAAGGCTTTCAAAGCACCGTGGGCGAAAACCAGTTCATCCTTGCTGCTAAGGGAATGGAATTTGTTGTCCGCCGTTTTAAAATCCTTATGTGTCAGTTCCGAAACTGCTTTAGCCACTTCCACATCAAATCCCTTCGGGGCATTCAGTCCCGTTCCCACTGCAGTTCCCCCAAGAGCCAGCTCCCGAAGTCCGGGAAGGCTTAATTTAAGCATCTCCATCGATTTTTCCAGCATAGCTTTCCAACCGCTGATTTCCTGAGAAAAGCTAATCGGGGTGGCATCCTGTAAGTGAGTCCGACCGGTTTTTACAATGCCTTCATTTTCCTGCATAAGTCTATCAAAAGATTTAATAAGGGTGTCAAGACTGGGAAAAAGTCTCTCCTCGATTTCCAAGGCTGCTGCGATATGCATGGCTGTTGGGAAGGTATCGTTGGAGCTTTGGGACATATTGGCATGGTCGTTTGGATGAAGTAGCTTTTCTCCCGCCACTTCATTTCCCCGATTGGCAATGACTTCGTTCACATTCATGTTGGACTGGGTTCCGCTTCCGGTCTGCCATACCACAAGCGGAAAATGCTCGTTGAGTTTCCCCTCCCAAATCTCATCACATACATCGGAAATCAAAGTTTTTCGTCTTTCATCCAGTTTACCAAGCCGGTTATTGGCGATTGCTGCCGCCTTTTTTAAAATGGCAAAGGCACGAATAATCTCTGTAGGCATCTTCTCCGTTCCTATTTTAAAATTCTCAAAGCTTCTCTGGGTTTGTGCCCCCCAGTATTTCTCCACCGGAACCTGCACTTCCCCCATGGAATCGTGTTCTGTTCTATAGTCCATTTCTTTTCCTCCATACAGCATTTACAACAGGGAAAATCACTTCGGATAGATTTTATCAAAAAAATGGCTGAGGGGACAGACCGTATTCTATTGGATTCTTGAATTTCTACCAGCGGATTCTTTAGATGTCTTTTTGTAAAATATACTTGACATGCAAAAAACTAAGTCTTATATTATTTATGTAAAGTATTTACGACATTTTGTAATACATTCTGCTTTCGCTAAAGAGTTAGAAGGCAAGAAAATGAAAGGAGTTTTTGATGAATTATTTCAACTTAGGAATCGCTGTAGGTGTTTTTGTCGCTTCCCTCTTAGTTCTCTTTCGAAACAGATTGAGTAAGGATAAACAGGATTGCTATGATGAAAGGCAGGTAATCGTCCGCGGGAAGAGCTATCAATACGCTTTTTCCATCACCATGGGACTCCTCATACTGTACACTGTTTTTGCCGAACCGATTGAGAAATATTTGGAAGCCGGGATTATTCCCCTTGCCATTCTTCTTTTCTCGATACTGATCAGCATGGGATACTGCCTTTTCCATGATGCCTTCTGGGGGCTTAGCAGTAAGAAAAATAAAAGAATGGTTGTTACTGTATGGGCTCTGTACAGTGTCCTGAACGTCATGCTTCTCGTTGATAATAGCTCTCCTAATAAAATATGGATTGCCGGAAGGCTCAGCAGCCGCTTTATGGTTCCTCTCCTTCTCAGTATCTTTTTAGCTATTGCCCTGATTCTCATGGTACTGAAGAATCGAATGAAGCATGACGAAGAGCGAGGTGAAAAATGAAGAATCTCCGTTTAAAATCCGCTCGGGCGGGTAAAGACCTGTCCCAGCAGGAACTGGCAGATCTGATAGGTGTCAGCAGGCAAACCATCAATGCCATAGAAAAAGGGGACTACAACCCTACCATCCGTCTCTGCCTAGCCATTTGTCATGTACTAGGGAAAACATTGGATGAGTTGTTCTGGGAGGAAGGGGATGAGGCACCATAAATCAGTTCCTCTAACTCTTTATCCGAAAGCCCTCCCTCTTCATATAACTTTCGAAGTAAGCTCTCCGAAAAGTCTTGTTCATAATAGTCTTTGGCAAAGTCCCGAAATTTCTCGAAACTTTCAAAGGCATACGCTAACAACCACTGCCCACCATCATTTTCCGCGAAGGAATTTTGATGTAGTTCTCCATCATACCAAAGGAAAAAAGTCGTTTCTCTTTTTTCCTTTGGTGAAAAGAGATTCTGATATTTCTCCGGAAGTCCTGCATAGATCCGCTCAACTAAGCTTCGCTCCTCTTGTTCTTTCGCAAACAGATTCAATGCACTTTCATGCGCGAATCCTTTCACCAATACCAGCTTTTCCGTAAAAATCACAGATAAGGAATCACCGGCTCCGTTATCCACATGATAATGAAGCTTTTCCCCGTCTTCTGTCCTTCGAATTAAACGAAGATACTCTTCAGAAGGATCTGTCAAAGCATTATCCAAAACATATAACGCTTCAAGCTTCCGTTGCATTTCATTCCAATCCCTATATTTCATAAAACACTCACTTTCCGTCGTGATCTTCGTTCTCTCCACAAAGCTCTTTTAATTCCCCAAAGCTATAGTCCCGATAGACCTTTCCTCGTTTCAGTAGAGATTCAGTCGTTACCGGCAGGGCTTTCAACAATGTTTCAGGCTGAATTTCTTTTGGCAAAGGAATCAATTCTCCATCCGCATCTTCCGCCTGATGTGCCATAAAAATAAACCCTCCCTTTTCCCAGTCTATGGCAAAGCTATTCATCACTTCTGTAGCGGACACTTGCAAGAGACTTTCTTCCTGCGAGATGATATTTTCATAGAGAAATTCATACAGGGCTTCCTTACCGATTTTGATTACTCTAACGGTGTTTTCCTTCATCCTTTTCCTCCCTAATCTTTATTCAAACATTATCCGAAAGTAGCTTCCCTAATTCGTTTTAAACTCTCTTCCTTTTCCAAATATTCATGCATAAAGGGATGCATAAAGAAGCTCATGGGGCGAACCTGCGTAGGGCTGGCTACATCCCAAAGCTTACTTTTTGCCCAGCGCTCTATCACTTCCAATACCTTGTCTTTTTGCCCGAGATACCCATAGCAAATACAAGCTTGCTCGTAATACAATTCCCCAAGATTTAAGTCCTTGATTCTTTCATAATAGTCCACTGTATCCTCCGGACTGCCCTTCATAAAAAGTAAATTCAAAAGCTTCTTCCGATCAAAGTCTTTTTCCGGATTCAGCTTGCCCTCTGCTATCAATTCCGAAGCTGTTTTCGGTGCTTTTGGCGGCTGATAATCCTTGCTCCTTGATTCCGGTAAAATATCCTGCTGCATATAGTCCAGGAGAATCTTGCAATAATTGTATCGTTGGCAAGAGCCCTTAAGGCATTTCTCTTCCTCCGCTTCCATTAAGCGACTTTGTTCTTCCTGAAGAGCGTTACTTACTTCTGCTTCCCGTCCGATTTTCTTTGCCGCAAAGCACATGGCCATCATATATTCGTTGGCTACATTGGAATAATACCACTCATCCCAAAAAGGCATTAAAAGGAGAGTATGGCTTACCGCTTCTTCATACTTTCGGTCAAAAAACTCCACCCCTGCCTTTACCGCAAGATTTTGATGGGGAAACTTCTTTTCAAAAGCTTCCAGCTTCGACAAACTTTCATAAGAGCCATTTTTGATTTCCTCACAAATGTCTCGGTACTTCTTCGGTAGTTTTATTGCTTCCATAATCATCCCTTTCTCGGACAATATTCCCGTTATCATTACTGCTTCCCTGTAATATCAAAATCCGTATTCCCCCTCAGTCTATGGTCAGTAAAATATCATCCACAAACTCTGACAGCCCTGCTGCTGCATAAATCACCTCATCCGGATCATGGATATAGCAAAGAATCTGCCCCTCTCTTCCTTCCTTATCCGGGTCAAAATCCAGCATTAAAAAGCAACTGTCACAATACTCCGCAAAAGGAATCCATTGCTTATGAAAAAGATAGGGCTTAATCCTGCTATCCCGCATTTTCTCTATGTCTTCTTCAGTGAAAAAGTCCGGAAACTCTGTCAGAAGAGCATCTCTATTTTGAAAATATTGTTTTGTCTTCACAATCTGCTCTAAACTCATCAGGGAAAATGACATTTCCACACCATGGATTACAGAAGGTAAAATGCTGAAATATTTACTTCCGTTTTTATAGCTGTAAAGCTCCTTAAAGTCTTTTGGTAACTTGATGGAAAACTTCTTCTCAAAAGCTTCTATCTCTTTCTGCGAAGCCCCGGGAATCTCTTGATACTCCTCCCAATATCCCTCTTCTACCGGATCATCCATGTCCAGTTCCTCAAAATTTTCTACTACGTACTGCTCTATCCGCTTTATCTTCTGAATAAGATCCATTTCTTCTCCTACTTTCTTTATCATGAATATTCGATTTTATCCTAAATATTCAACGCAAAAATACTTCCGCATTTCTTTAAGCGATAGTAATTATACTATATCTATCCTAAAGAAGCAGGAAGTAATATGTATTGCAATTCACAATACATTGCATTACAATTAGGTAGAAAGGTGGTGATATGATGAAAGATGCAACAGTAAGTGCTCGTGTAGAATGTAATGTTAAAAATGAAGCAGAAGATATTTTGCAAAAACTGGGTGTTCCTGTATCCGTTGTGATCAATTCCCTTTATCGACAGATTATTTACAAGCAGGGCATCCCCTTCTCCCTTACGATTCCCAAGGAACCGAAAACTCTTGATCAACTGTCTGAAGCTGATTTAAATGCAAAGCTCTCCCACAGCTATAATCAATCACTTCGTAAGGAGGGGCGTCCGTTTAATGAGGTTTTTGATGAAGTAGAAGGGAGTTTAAAATAGATTGTCTAACGTTTTCCCTATCTCTCCGTAGTTCTCCATAAATGTTTCTGTTGTTACCTTTGTGGACTTTCTACTTTCCCTATCTCGGACTGTCTCAGCATACTTCGAACTAAGTTTAGTATTAAGATAGTATAAAAGCCCTGACCATTTGTAGGCCAAGGCTTTTGCTATATTCTCAAATATGATATGCTATCCTTTGTAATTAGCATCAAGGAGCAACCAAATCAAGACACTTTCTTTTGCTTCGTCTGGAATTTTCTCTTTGATACCATCAACTAAGATTTCAGATACCGAAACTCTTTCGCCCTCTAAGGCAAAAGTGATAACGATGGGTGTTCCTGCATTCGGTTCGTCCATAAGTGTATATGTAATCATAACACTTCCGCTTTGGGATTCCACATTATAGTCTGGTTCAATAATGGTTCCATTTTCTGTGCCCTCACCCCTAGGGATTTCACCATAGGATTTCATTACAATCTCGGTAAAGAAGCTATTGCAAGCATCCTTGGCATCTTGCACACTTATTTCTTTTGGTGCCTGTTCTGATTCATTGCTTCCTTGCGGTGTGCTACTTTCCTCAACCGTTGATGTATTGGATGGTGTAGGCTCTGTTATCGATGTATCTTTCGAGTAGCCTTGTGTAGCAGCCATGAGAATGATGAACCATATTACAAATACCACCGATAAAATAACTCTGCTGACTTGCTTCATTTCCTTATGGCAAACCCAAAGCAGAATAATTCCTACTGGTGGGAATAATATTAGCCACAGCCATAAAAACCACTTTGCTTGGTAAAACTTCTTCTTTTCTGTCTGCATAACGCACATTCCTCCATAATTTGTCGTTATGCTTAGTATAGCAGATAGCAACACGATTGTACATTGATTTTTCAACTCATTTTGTGTTATAGTTTTGGATTGGCACTTCACACTATAATGTACTCAAAAAGCATGGAGGTGTTTTGAGACATTATGGATAGCAAATTTGTAGTCACACCCAAAGAAGATAAGACTGTCACCATGACAATTCGCATAGATAGAGCGTTGCAGGAAGAATATAACGAACTGTCGGCCAGAACTAACCGTTCCCGAAATGAGTTGATTAGCATGGCTTTAAGATATGCACTTGACCACATGGAATTGAAAGACGAAGAGTGAGAGCCAGAGGACAGAATCCAAAGGCTCTCATTTCTTTTTATACGTTCATTCGTAAGAATTCATTTACCTTTGTTGCAACTTCCTCTTGCTGTTCCTCGAAGCTATGAGCATAAATGTTCATCGTGGTGGAGCAGGTCGAGTGGCCTAATGTCTTTGATATTTCAATGATGTTGACTTCCAGATAATTAAGCAGGGTAGCACATGAATGTCTTAAACCATGAAGCGGTATAATCGGCAATTCCTCTAAACCCTCGGCTTTTGCTTTGTCTGGATTGTTTTGCACCCACTCATTATAGCGGTTTAAGTGCTTGATGAAATACTGATACGGTGTTGCATGCCCCATCAGTTTTCCGTCTGACTGAATGAATAGGTTGCCGCCATTGCTCACATCTCCTTGCCATGCCGTTCCATGACTAAACCTTGTTTGTGCATACTCAAAGTGATATTGCCTTAAAAGAGGAAGCACATCATCGGGAATAGATACCTTTCTGACAGATTTCTTTGTCTTTGTCTCTTTATAGTCAAACCCGTTTTCTGTCAAACCTACCGCCTTTGATATTGAGATTTTCTTGTTCTTAAAGTCAATATCATTCCAATGCAAAGCATGCGTTTCGCCTTTTCTAAAACCACAAAATAGTGAGAGGGTAAAGAACACCTTGTATTGCGTTGGTACGGTGTAGGATTCCTTATAGTCATTGACATAGTAGGGTTTGCCTGTATCGTCAATGCGTTGGTGTCCTTTATAGGTTACCTCATAAGACATATTCAGAGATTTCATAAACACCAATGCTTGCTTTGGAGTAAAGAACTTCAATCCCTCGCCCTCGTCTTTTCTCTTTGGCTTTTGTGCGTCTTGGCAAGGATTGTTCTCAATCATGCAATAACGCTTGGCTGTCTTAAAAATCAAATTCATCACATTGGCAAACCTCTTTATTGTACCTGCGGAATACTCATCAACCAGAGTTCTATAAAAGGCTTCAATGTGTGGTGTTTTGATAAGAGCAATTTTGTCTCCCTTAAAGTAGGGAATGATTCTGCTTTTCAACACTTGTTTATATCCTGCATAGGTACCATAAGCAATGTTATCCTTAACACTCTCAAGCCATTTGTATGCAAAATCTTCAAATGACATTTTTTCTGCGTTATAGTCGTAGCCATATTTCAGTTTATCTTCCATATCCATGGCATACTTCTTCGCTTCTCGTTCTTGTTGTTTGGGTGTTGCTGACTGATTGACTGAATATGTAAGATTCTTAACCAGTTTGTTTCCCTTTTTATCGTATCCTTGACAGATAACTATGCGATAAACAACTCTACCGCTTTTGTACTCAACTCTTTTAACAGATGCCATTCTTAACACCCTTTCTCAATTTGATTTTTGTAACGATAGAAGGTAGGCTTCGTCATGCCTAATTCTTTCATCAGCTCAAATGGTTTCTTTTCCCCTTGCTGTACTAAGCGATAGTGGGTAGCAAATTCTTCAAGGTCCATAACTCTTGGTCTGCCATAATCGTCCCATTCTCCACGAGCTTTTTTCTGTTCAATGCCTTCTCGCTGTCTTTTCTCTTTTTTCTCAATCTCGGCCTGTGCCATGCTTGCATACAACTCAATCATCATATTATTGATAGTCTCTAACATCATACGAGCCATTGAGTTTTCCATAGCTGACAGGTCAATCAATGTTGTGGGTAATTCTAACACCATAACGCGAATACCATTATCCTTGAAGAATTGCAACTCTTTTAGTGTAGCTTCTTTGTTTCTTCCTAAACGGTCAAGTTCAGTAACAATCAGAACATCCCCGTTTTCAAGAATCTCATCTTTCAGCATAATGTATCGTGGTCTGTTGAAGTTCTTTCCTGTTTGCTGGTCTGTGTAGATTTTATCCTTATATAAAGAGATTCCATTTTCATCACAGTATTTCTTGATTTCTGTAATGCCTCGGTCTAAATGCTGTTCTTTTGTACTTGTTCTGTGATATGCAACATACTTCATAGCTTTTCCTCCTCGTAATACTCACATATAGCTTCATTGAATAGAACATCATGTGGTTTCCCGTTGCTTTGAGGGGGTTTTCTGTACTTGTCACAGAATGCTTTTGTTACACCAACAGGAATTTCTTTTCCGTCAATCTCGACTGTTGTCTTGTCTCTGTGAATGCAATCTTTACAGATTATTTTATATCTGTTAGGGAATTGTGCTTTCAAAGGGCTTCTTGCCTTAAACTTATCGTTCATCTGAACACCTCATTTCTTTAAGAACTAATGTTCTGTTTCTGATTTGATTGTATCAGGCAGGTATCAAAAAATACACTCCAATTTATGAGAATATTCAATAGTATCAGAGCATACTTTTTGAGCCTTATTTTTAAGCCATTTTAAGTAGTACCAAATTTTATAAATTCTGATACCACATCAACAAGTATCCATTGCTCGCTGTTTTGCTCTGTATCTTTTCATGGCTTTGCTGATTCGAGTGTTACGAGTGCCATAGCTACAATTTTCCTTGTTTGTCATAAGCTCAAGATTGTCAATGCAATTATTTGTTTTATCCTCGTCTTTATGATTAACTTGCATACCATTTGGAATAACACCAACATGAGCCATATAAACAAGCCTGTGTACTTTCATGTGCTTTTTAACTCCCATATCGTTATATACATCAACTTGTTTATATCCTCGTTCTGTAATACCTTGCGGTAAAAGCCTGTCACTTTTTAAACTGTAAATTTTCCCATCAGTAGAAATAAGATACCTTGAAAATCCCTCAGCCTGTTCCCATTCAATAGGGAAATTGCTTTTATGCTGTGTTTCTCTCTCTGTCATTGCTCTCAACCTCCGTTTCGCCGGCATTGAGAAACTCAATGAATTTATCCACATTCACAAGAAACTTATTACCGGACTTAATATGCACAATTTTGTTCTGTTTGCACATCTGCCAAAGTGCTTTATATGAAATACCAGATTCATCTGCAAGAGTCTGTAAAGGCACCATACGAGGAATGCGTACGTCTGATACAATAAAGTTAAACTCCTGCTCTGGTAAAGTGTTCGTATTATTTGCATTATTCTTCTTTGCCATTTTTGTATTATCCCTTTTCGATTAGGGGACACGAATACAAATTCATCTGAACTATTGTATTGTTGTCCATTTTTATTGTTTGCTCCGTCTTGGACAACTGGGCTAATCTTTAGTAACCGTTTTATTTTATTCTCAATTTATGTTTATCCCCAGAGGTTCTCTGTTGACTTCTGGTGGACTTTTATCCTATTCCATAGGAATACATTACCTAATGACTTCTGATTCAATCTGGATTATCCTGTGCTATTCTGGGATTATCGTTTATGCTGTCTGTTCGTCTGGATTCCATGCGGAAGGCTTCTTAAACACATTGACCTGTTTCTCAATGTTTCTAAGGTGGAATCCCTGCATATACACAGAAGCAAGTCCCTGTTCAGCTTCTTTCAGTTCAGATTCTTTCAATCTGTCAAAAGCCTGTTCAGCAGAAGATTTACTACCCTCAAAAGCACGCTCCCTAATCTTTGCAGATACCATATCAGCATAAGCAGGATATTTAAGCAGTTCCAGAACAGCCTTGCTGCCGATAACACCAGAATTGATAGAATCTGTCAAAACCTTAGTGATACGGTTTGCATGATTGCTGTTCATTACCTTAGGCATCTGAGACATAAGCTGAAGCGCTTTGTTCTGCACAGCTTGTGTATCGTCCTTTTCGTTTACATAGTCATATCCACGATTGCGGATTTCTTCAACCTTGCTGTTCATACGCTCATACACAAAAGCATTTTCGGCAACCATATCTTGCAGTTTGCTCTGGAGCTTGCCATAGACTTCATTAACCATGTTCTTATCAACACGCTTATACACAGAAATAAAATCCTTGACACTTTCAACCAGAGAACGAACATCATCAACAGTCTTTGCCTTTGCGATCTGCTCAAACAGTTTGTTGTAGTTCTCAACGATAGTTAGCCCATTGTTGGCAACTGTATTGATTTTAGCCATTGTCTTAATCCTCCTCTAAACCATCATCTGGAGCATTGTTCCATTCTTGCTCCCAATCTTCATCGTCCTCGTTTTCTTTACCGTATGGAACAATCCTAATCACAGTAGGAGCAGTATCTTCTGTACCGTCTAAAAGAAAAGCAGTATTTGCACCATAAGCTTTGTCAATGATGTACTTACAAGCATTGAATCGGTCCTTGTTGTATCTATCACTGGCAATCTGAATTATGCTTTGCAGAGCTTCAACGGTAGAAGATTTAAGCAACCTCTGAAATTGCTCCTTTTGTGATTTCTGTTCTGCGGTTTGCTTCGGTCTGCCCTTTGGATTACCGCTTTGTCCTTTAGCATAAGGCATAGAAAAATCACTCCTTCCTACATATCATAGATGTTCACACTCCTTGTTGTAGGATTCCAGTTCTCTATGAATTTCTGTTTTACTTTGTCCTGTGTGAGATGAGATAAAATCTCTTGTTTCTCCTGTATCCCTGCGTTGAGAGATTCGATCAGCATATTGTAAGCCTGTGTTCCCGTTCTGGGTTTATGCTTTAATGTAATATCTGCTGATATGCGTTCTATCTGCATTAGTGAACACCCCCTTATTGTAAATGTACTGTTATCTGTTTGTATCTTTGTCCTCATTATGGTACAGAAATGTAAAGACCTGTTTTGCTTATATGTCTTGTGTAGCACCTTATACACCACCAAAACCATATAAATATGATGATTTTTTGACCTTTGCAAGGTGGCAACATTCTATCCATTTTTATTCATAGAGTGAATATTTTGAGCCACTATATTTAACCACAAGCAAGTTTAAAGTCGTGAATCGTCATTATACAGTCAACAGGTAAATCATATTGTTCAGCATATCTTTTAGTATCTCTGGCTGCGTTGTTTGTTTTACCTCTGATTTTCATGTATCGTTTTAATGCTCTTTGTAATACAACACAATCGGGAATCAGTTCTCTTTCTTTGGCTATCGTTTTGATTGGATTTTCGGTATCAGTTAAAGATTCAACCAATTTGAGAACACAAGCATCCAAATATGGTTTAATCATACCGTCCACAAGTTCATCACAAAAAACACGCTTATATTCTCGGATTATTTCTATCAAGTTCTTTTGTGTGAGAACATCTGAAAGTGTCTGCTTGGACTTAAATAACTTATCCAGTGTTCTTTCCACAAACACGATTTCCATTCGTAGCAAATCACGAGAAACATCATCAATAGGAAGATTGAACTTTCTTCGCTTATCAATAATTTCCTGTGATTTGTCATAAAACTTGAAATAGTAGTAATGTCGTCTTGACACATTAACGGTATGGTTTTCTTCTTTCAAATAGCATTTTTTACTTGGTCCCACATACTTAACATTATCTTTACTTGCATAGGACAATGTTGCATGGCTTAATAAATTCAACACATCGGCTTGTGTTGTATTACCGCTAACAGGTTGGGTTATATTGACTTCAATCTTCGTCACTTGGGTATTCATATTATTACCGAAAATCTGCTTTAACTGTGTTTCACAATCGTTTCTGATAATTTCAATACAAATACTCTCGGCAAGAGAATAGGGGTGTATGTTGTTATCACGAACGAATTTTGGTAAGTTTAACTTTATGGTAGCCTTACCTTTGCTTGCTTCAATACTCCCATATTGTCTGCCTTGTGCATTGATAATGGGCATTTCTTGCAAGTCTTTCATATTTCTACCTGTGAGTGCCATCTCAAATTCGCAAGTATCTAAGCCTTGTTTCGCTTGGCTTTTGTTTAATCTTATTTTTCGTTCTTTCATTGTTACACCTCACTCATTGATTTCTTTATTTCGCTGATTATTGAGGTGGTTTCCTTTATAATTGCTTTAATTAAAGTGAGGTAATTCTCAGCATAATAATTTCTTTCATCAAGTCTTACTTTACGCTCGTTCATCCGTTACACCTCCATACTTTCTATATCAATGGATTGCAACAGATTCCTTAGAGCAATCAAATCTTCCTTACTCATGCTGATACCTTTAAGAGGGTGCTTGATTCCGTCCTTGCCAATGTGCCAACCTCTTATATCGTAAATAGGTGGACGACCGTTCCATGCAACCTTGTTAATTTCTTTTGAGTAGTTGTCGTGCTTTCCAAAGTTGCCTAAATGCTCAACAACATCATAGGTAAATTCCTTCGTGTCTTTCATAATGATTCTTTCCTTTCATTCATTTTTAGGCAACAAAAAAGAGAAGCCGAATAAACCCCAACTGAGATTACTCTCGCTTCTCTAAAGCACTTAATATTTAATTTGGCTGGTCTTTATTGACCTTTAAATATTATACCACAGGTCCAGAAAATTGTACATAGGTTTTTGAAACTTTTTTCCCTATTTTTCAATCTTTTTTCTGTGGTCATATTTATATATAATCCTCAGATTAACCAGATTGACCCCAGATTGATTTCTTTGGATTAACCTATAATTTATATATCCTTATTCCTAAAATTCATTCTGGACCATCTAGTGTCCTCTGATGATAACCCATAAATAAATAGTAATGGTATAGTATAATGTTCGTTCCTTTATCCTCAAAACACCACCCAATATGAGAGAGAATGGACTGTATCTCGTTTGTTCAATCTTGCTTTGCACAGTATGAGAGTAAAATTCTTATAAAGCCTTTATTTACAATACTTTGTTGGTGTTTTCATCTTTGCAATATGTAAGACTTGAACCCTTGTTTTTGCATAGCGGCTCATGCTTGCAGTATTACGCTTGCTGAACAAACAAGCACAATCTAAAATAAATGGACTCCTTCGAAATTATCATGACTCCCGATGCTACTAAAGATCTTTTAGAACTTAAAGATTATATTTCGGATAATTTACTCGCTCCGGACACTGCCCTGTTTTATATTGAATCCATTCGTAAGAAAATCAATACCTTATCGCAAATGCCGGATCGAGTAAAACCCGTGGATATCGAACCTTGGAGATCTATCGGTATACGAAAAATAATGGCAAAAAATTTCTATATCTACTATCTAATTAATCAAAAAGATAAACAAGTCCACATTTTAAACATTCTATATAATCGCAGAGATCAACTAAGGCAACTTGCTACTAAGTTCAAATAAAAATGAATGAACAAGCCAAAATATAACTTAAGCTTTATCCCGATTTTTCCTACCACAAACCAAATGGTCACTATATTAAAGAACAATGACTTTCTGTTTTGCAATTGAATAGTATAAACAAAATTATCATAAATAAATTTATAATGTGGAAAGCCAACCTGTGAATTATAGGCAAAAAGGCGAGCTAAGTAAATCAGAATCAATATAAGGAAATTGCTTTTATATGTCTTTCCACTGCAATTCTCCACCGTCAGGGCCCAGATTTATAGGAACTCCCTCTTCCGCAATAAAAAATTCCATAATTTCTCCTCCGGTTCACGACGTAATCGAATCAAAATTCTAGAAAAAGATAATTTATTATATCACGTATAGAACTCTCCTATGTTATACTTAAAAATCTCTAGAATAATTTATTTTTTACCATTACAATAAAAGTAATGGTAAAAAGAGAAGAATTCTTTATTTAAAGCATTTATGATACGAGTGGAAAGAAAGGAGATCAAAAATGGGTTTAAGTCAAGAAGAACTAAAGAAAATAAATGAGCTTCAGAATACGGCTCAGTTACAACATGGTTGGAAAGCCATACGAAATATCATCACTTGGAGGGAAAGAGTAAAAAAATATTTAATTCTAATTATGCTTCTGCCCTTTATCAGCTTGATTATCACTTATGGTTTAATGACCCTGGTAGATGAGGGTATCCTTCCCCGCAGCGATTTTATGCATGAGTTTTTGCGTCTACTCTCCTGTTTGGTTCTCTTTTCTTTGGCACTCTATTTCTTCACTGCCTTTTTTTATAGCTTTTTTGTTGACCGCTTGGATAGAAAGAAAAAGCGAAAGCTCCGCAGTCTTTACGAGCGAGAAATTCTTACACCGATCCTACAAGCTCTGTATCCTACAGCGGAAGTCGATACGGAACATCATATCTCCTTGAATAATATAGAAGAAGTCGTACCTTCTGCAGAACACTATATTCAATCCGGAATACTGGAACTCCATGATGAAAGAGATCTTGAAATAGTAGATTTATATGCATTCAGCGTCGAAAAAGGAGATAACGGTTACGATGATATTACCGACTTTCTCGGACAGGTTTATTCCATAAAGAACCCGCTCTCTTCAAAGGGAAAGTTATGGATTGTTCCGACAGAGCATTTCCTTAACTTTGAGACGGAAGACGGCTATCTTGGCACCACGCAGGACGGCAATAAAATCGACGTTGAAGATATACAGCATAACGAACACTACAACATTTACTGCACAGACGAACTATCTGCAAGGAAGTTCTTAAGCCCCACTGTTATCGAATGGTTTAACAGCATGACTTCCCGCCGCAAGCTTTCCTTTTACATAAACGAATCTCGCATATATTTTGCAAATTACAACGATAAGTACTTCTTCGACGCTCCTGACGACAAGAAAAAATTCATGGCATGGCGAATGGAAGACGCGGCAAGGAAGATAAGCTATGCCATGGACTTTGCAAACGAAGTAACGGAGATGCTACATAAGAACGAAGGATTGTCATAGGACTCCGCTTTTCTCTGCATAGATTTTCTTTCTTTGCATAGAATTTCTTTCTTTGCATAATATCTCTTATTTTGCCTTACTTAATTTCACCTTGGGAACAAGGAAGTACAGAGGAATGATATTCAGTACAAATGTTGTGATAAAGAGCAGCATATCCTTTAGCTGAATTCCATTTCCGGACAAGATTGCATTCATCATATTCGTGTAATAATAGCCCGGGAAAATCCTTTGTACTTTGGCAACAAGGGAAATAAATCCGCTTTCCGCTCCGAAGCTTGCGAAGGGCATAATGGTCAAAGCTGCCAGAATAATGACCGGAAATCCCACTGTATCGATGAGCTTGGCATCCAGTCTCACCCCAAGTACAAAGCCGATAATACTGAAGTAAATGCCCATGACGGTCAATAAGAAAAACTGAATGCCCAGCTTTCCGTTAATCGGGAATTTGGCAAATACTGCCGCAACGCACAAAACCACAACAAAAATCAAGGTATTTAACACGATTTGCACGAAGGTCTGGTCCAAAAGATAGTTTTTTATCCCGTAGTTGGAAAATCGGGATTCAAAGGAATAAAAACCGATGTCAGAGGAGATTCTTTTACTAAAGGTTGCCAGACTGTTTCCGATGATACCGATAAACACGGCAATCCCCAGCATAATATTCGGTAGCATATCCGCCTGAATATTGTATAAGAACATATACCAGGCCAGTGGAAGAAGAATCGTAAATAAGACAAATCTTCTGTTTCGTAACACCTGCTTTAATTGAATCATGCTAATCATTTTTAGGCCTCCTTTTCAACCTTTTCTCTATAAAACTCTTCAATCGTTTTTCCCTGCCGGTGAATCTCTTCTACGGATTCAGCTGCTGCAATTCGTCCATTCTTTAAGATCATCACCTTCGTAAAGAAGTGATCAATCTGGTTAAAATCATGGGTAACAATCACCGAAGTATATTTTTCCTTCTCTAGAAGCTTCCAAAACCGGTCTACGGATTCTAAGTCCATTCCGGTTGTTGGCTCATCCAGAAAAATCAGCTTCGGAGAATTTAAAATGCTGAGCAGTAAGGAAAGTCTTCTCTTTTGCCCTCCGGAAAGACCGCCCACATATTGCTTTTTAAAATCCTGCAAGGAAACTTTTTCCAAGGCTTTATCCACATCTATTGCAATTCGATTCATCGCACTTTTCAGCTGTACTAAATCCGAAACTGTCAAATCATCGATCAAAATATCGCCCTGGGGCATCATGCCGATTTCTGTCTGATAATCCAGTGCCGTCTTCACAGTACCGGAATTTGCCTCCAGCTGACCGGCAATGATTTTCATCAGCGTACTCTTTCCCGCTCCGTTATTCCCCAGTAAAGCGACCTTTTCTCCTTCTTCTATGGAGAAGGAAACCCCTTTTAATACCTCTTTATTTTTAAAGGACTTCTTGATTTCATCTACTCTAAACATCTCAGTGAACCTCCCTTTCTTTTTTGTTTACGAGGCTCATTATAGAATGTGTTTCGGAAGAGAAAATAAGCTTGTCGTGAATGGTACTTATTTTGTCGCGAACGGTATTTTTCCGAAAAAAACAGACTGAAAGAGGATCGTATAGCAGCAAAAAAAGTTTTTTGAAAGGAGTATCACTTAAAAGAACGCACAAAAATAGACCTTAGACAAGGCTTCCAAGGTCTATTTGCAAAACTGAATGGTTTGAGAAAAAAGATGATTGGCGCTGCGGGTACTGATTAGAGATTTCGGGTATTTTTCCAGAATCGTATGCACGTTATAAAGACCAAGTCCTCTGCCTTCCCCCTTAGAGGAATACCCCTTCTCGAAAATAGGAGAGAGCTCCAGTTTTTCCGCCTTTGTGCTGTTTTCCACCACCAAAATGAGCATTCTCTCCTCACGAATCAAGGCGATAGCGATTTTCGGTGCTTCGGCAGTAAGACATCCCTCTATGGCATTGTCACAAAGAATAGAAAGAATCTTGATGAAATCCAGCAACTCGATTTGAAAATCATAAATCTCTTCTTCTATCTCTACAGAAGTCTCTATCCCCTTACTCTGGGCCTCCAGGAGCTTCACGGATAAGACACTTTTTACCGCATCATTTTCAATCCGGCTTAATTTTGCAAGGTCAAATTTACTGCTATAAAAGGGCTTTCCGCTGTCCTTAAGAACCGTATTGTAAATGTTTTCAATGCTGTCAAAGTCTTTCCGCTCAATTCCCAGCTTCAAGCTGGTTAAGATATTCATATAGTCATGGCGAAAACTGCGAATCTCTCCGTATAACTCCTCCACATGATGACTGTATTCGGAAAGTGCCTTTAACTCACTATCCTTTTGCTCCAGAACTTCCGCTTCCAGTCTTTCCTTGGAAACGGCATTGATATATAAAAGCACCACGAAAAAGATAATGATATAGAGATTATTCAGCTGTCCCCGAAGGCTGTCCGCCCAAGAAAATCTGTCACGCAGCATCAAAAAGGCCGTAATCAAAACAGTGTAAACCATCATCGAGAGATTGATCGGCAGTAAAAATCGGCGAAAAAAACCACGCGCAAAGCCTGCCTTCAGCTCCTGAAAATTGATTTTCAGGGACTTTATAATAACAAGATAGAGGGGGAAAACCAGAAGTTCAATCAGAAGATCATATCCGCCGATACTCGCCTCATTATAAACGGAAATGCCAAAGAACGGAAAAACATAGAAGGCCAGCAGCTTTCCCAGCAGACTTTCTAAAACAATAGGATAAAGGCCGTAAAAAAGCTTCAGCCCTCCGTCTTTCTCCCGATTTCGATAGAAGCTGTACAGCACGAAACTCACAAAATACCCAAAGAAAGCAAGCGGTGGAAAAAAGAAAAACAACAGCTCAAAAAGAACCGGAACAAGAAGAAAAGACCAAAGAGGCATATTTTCATCGCTAATCTGACGATAGAATAGCATCACATTGACGATTTTCACATATTCAATTGTCAGATTGATCATAGATTCCATACATTCTCCTCTCTGAAAATATTTTACTGCTTCATCGACTTCATCCGTTCCAGAAGTCCTCTATACTTCATACGGGAAATCAGACAGCTCTCCTGATTCTCGAATATCGCCATTTTCTCCTCTTTATCAATCTTCACAATGTTCTCCGGATTGACCACAAAGGAGCGGTGGCATTGGTACAGTCTGGAATCCGCCTTTTCCAGGTCGGAAAGACCTGCATAGAACTCAATTCTTTCCTCCTTGGTATGTAAAATCACCTTATGGACGGTAGGCGAAGACTCAAAATACAAAATTTTATGAAAAGGAACCTGCACTCTGGCCATGGCCGTTTCAAAACTGAAAGAATCCTCCGATACAGTAGCGCCAAGTTTTTCCAACGTGTACAAAATAGCCGACTCCACACGCTCGGAAAAATGTTCCTCATCCAAAGCTTTGTCAATAAAGTCCAGTGCCGAAACCTTATAGCGAAAGGTAATCGGCATAAATTCCGAATGAGTTGTCACAAATACGATAGTGGCATTGGGATCCCTGCTTCGAATTTCTTTCGCAATATCCAGCCCCTTCTTTTCCTCTCCTCTAATCTCAATATCCAGAAAGAAAAGCTGATGAGAACCTCTTTCCGTAATTGCATTAAGAAGCTGCCCGGCATTTCCAAAGATTTCCGGTGCCTTACAAGATAAGCTTTTCCTACTAATCAGCTCCTTAATCACCTTTTCAATGCGGGATTGTTGTATTCTTTCATCCTCTAAAATAAAGATTTTCAGCAAGTCTCTCACTCCTATTAAAAACTTTCGTAGTCAAAAAAATCCGCTATTTCCCTCAAGCTGCCTCTAAACTCTACAAAAATAATCGGTTTATTTTACCATGATTCGCCTGAAATAGAGTAAGTTTTTCATTGCGTGCTTAGTATTTTTTTCTTTTGAACTTTGTGGTTTTTCACTGTTCGATTCGCTCTTTTTTCGTTGAGGGATTCCTATTTTTTCATTTTACGCTTCGCAGTTTATTTCTTTCGTCCACATCATAAAAATGTTATACTGTTTTCGTTAACAGATGCTAAATGCCAAGGCTTCTCTTCGCTTACGACACTACTTAAGAAAAATACTCTATAGGAAAGGAGAAAGAAAAAGTGGATTCTTTTCGATTTGCATTATCTTTCGCTCTTATTGTATGCCTTTCTTTTCTCCTTACCTTTTATATTTATTTTCGGCTTTTATACGGCGTAAAGAAAAACCGGGAAGTCCCTCGGTGGATTTATAAATTCGGGCAGGCTTTTCAGGGAAGAGTGCATGTGAAGTATGAAAATGCAACTACTTCCACCGCTCTTCGAGATGCCAACATTTTCCTTTTTTTCTGGCTTCTTTCCAATGTTCTAAGCTTTGCTTTTTTGTATTACAAAAGCGGAAACTACTATGCAGCTGTCTATCAATGTTGTAAGCTACAGTTCCTTATTGTGCTTTTAGCCATGATACTTCATTCCCTCTTTCAGTTTTTTATAATGACTTTTCATTCTTCCAGGGAAGCCCGTCGTTGGTATTCCACAACCAATGCACTTTCTTGGGTAGCCTTCTTCTCCGGCTCCCTTTTGGCTTCCTTTGTCTCTACCATGGGGTTTCCGGAAAGCCCCCTAACCGCACAAATTGACGTAACGAAACTGATTGTCGGCAGCACAAAGGCCTCTTCGCTTATCGATGCAGGATTTTCTTTTGCAGGGAAAAGCGCTGAAAGTATAGTCACCAACAAAAGAAATGACCCCTTTTATTACGGTGAATATCTGGAAATTACAAAGGACGGAAAATCCTACGGTTTTATGAGTGTGACCCCTACCTGGAAGGACGAGGATGCATTAAAGAATTGTACTATTACCTATTATGAAATCCCCGGAGATTGCGCCCAATTAGCAGAAATCCAATTTAACCGGGTAAACTTAACCGCACTCTCCCTTTCCGACTTTCAAACCAAAAAAATCACGGATATTTTCTCTTTAAAACCCGCTAACTATAAAGAAATTCAGAATGAGAGCTATTATGCTTTGACTATGCAAACAAAAGACTATGCATTATGGAAAAACTATAGTCTTTATGCATATTTTGATACAAATGGCGTTGTATTCTACTACGGAATCCGCGCTCAACAATCGATTTGGGAATGATTCTATCAGTAAAGGATAATGAAAATGAACTTTTTTAACTTTGAATTCTTTTTCGGCCTTATTGTTTGCCTCTCTTTTATTCTCACCT
>NZ_CABSXI010000031.1:0-28152 GCF_902481605.1 uncultured Oribacterium sp.
GAGTATTTTTGGAAAGAAGATTAAGGAATATTCAGATGAAAAGGAGGCGTGAATGATCAAAGAAATCATGAATTTTATTCAAGAACATGACCCTGAGGTGGGGAAAGGCATCTGGGAAGAGTATGAAAGACAGCAAAACAACATCGAGTTAATTGCTTCTGAGAATATTGTTTCCACTACAGCAATGTTGGCTATGGGAACCGTATTAACCAACAAGTATGCGGAGGGATATCCCGGAAAGCGTTATTACGGAGGCTGTGAAGCCGTAGACGTAGTAGAAGCTATTGCTATCGAAAGAGCGAAGGAATTATTCCATTGTGAATATGCAAACGTTCAACCCCACTCCGGTGCACAAGCAAATATGGCAGTTACCATGGCAATTTGTAAGCCCGGGGACAAGATTATGGGTATGAGCTTGGATGCCGGCGGACATTTAACCCATGGTTCACCCGTAAACTTTTCGGGACTTTACTTTAATATCATTCCTTATGGAATTACCAAAGAAGGCTATATTGACTATGATGCGGTAATGGAGCAGGCTTTAAAAGAAAAGCCGAAGATGATTATTGCCGGTGCCTCCGCATATCCAAGAGTTATTGACTTTAAGCGTTTCCGTGAGATTGCCGATGCTTGCGGCGCAATTCTTTTTGTAGATATGGCGCATATTGCAGGTCTTGTTGCAGCAGGCGTGCATCCAAGCCCGATTCCTTATGCTCATGTTACTACCACAACTACCCATAAGACTTTAAGAGGACCTCGTGGCGGTTTGATTTTATCCAGTAAAGAAGTAGCAGAGAAGTACAACTTCAATAAGTTCGTATTCCCCGGTGTGCAGGGCGGACCTTTAGAGCACGTCATTGCTTCTAAAGCAGTTTGCTTTGGAGAAGCTTTAAAGCCGGAGTATAAAGAATATCAGCAGCAGGTAGCGAAGAATGCGAAGGCATTGGCTGCCGCTATGATGGACAAGGGATTCCAGCTGGTATCCGGCGGAACGGAGAACCACTTAATGCTGGTTGATTTAACCAACTTCCAGGATGTTACCGGAAAGTTCCTGCAGAATGCCTGTGATGAAGTGCACATCACATTAAACAAGAATGCAATTCCCAACGATCCCCGTTCTCCATTCTTAACCTCCGGTGTAAGAATCGGAACTCCCGCAGTTACTGTCCGCGGTTTTAAAGAAGAGGATATGAAGGAAATTGCAGAATGTCTTTACAAAGTAGCTACAGACTTCGAAAGCAGCAAGGAAGAAGTAGCAAGAAGGGTAAGAGCATTAACCGATGCACATCCTATTTATGAAGGAAAGTAAGACTGCCTTACTTTAAAAAATAAAGAAAGAAAGTTATACGAAGAGCCGTTCTGCATTGTGCAGCGGCTCTTCCTTTTTTACATATACTTGCATTTTTTTAAGGTAAAGCATATGATAAGCTGGAAATTTTCAATGGAACGAAAGCAAGAGCCTTTAGGCTTTTATAAAACAAGGAGGGAAAATGGCAGCAGTTTCTGTGATATTTCCGGTGTTCTTCCTACTATTTTTGGGAGGTCACGCCAGAAGAAGAGCTTGGATTAGCCACGAACAAAATGAGGGAGCAAAAAGAATTGCGTTGGATATCTTGTTTCCTTTCCTGATTTATCAGGTTATGGTGGAAACAAATCTGGAAAAGGGCGTGTTTTTAGAAATCATTTTTTTGATTTTTATCTGGATGCTGGTTTACTTTCTGGGAGGACAACTTTCCAAGCTTTTACCGAGAGACTTTCAGGAAATTGCTCCCTTCCTGTGCTTAACCTGCGAAGGCGGGGCAGTAGCACTGCCCTTGTATATCAGCGTGGTGGGAAAGAGCTATACCGCCAATTTGATTCCCTTTGATATCGCGGGAATCCTGATTAACTTTATCTTTGTGCCCTTGATTTTAATGAATAAAAGTATAGGAGAACGGAAGCTTTTACCCTTTGCCAGGAAAATATTTACCAGCTCCTTTATTCTTGCGGTGCTTTTCGGAGTATTCATGAATGCCAGCGGCTTGCATCAAGCCCTTATGCAGAATGCAGGTCTAAAGGCTGTTTTTGACAATACCATGGAGGCGCTGACCGTTCCTATCGGCTCTCTGATATTGTTTAGCCTGGGCTACAGTATGAGGCTGCACAAGGGATTTTTAGCTTCTCTGTTTACTTTGGCAGGAATCCGTATTCTGTTCTGCGGAAGCATTATTCTGTTGTTCTTCCTGCTTTTTAAGGAGCAAATGCAGAATCGAATTTTTTCCTTCGGTGTTATTCTGTATTTCCTTTGTCCTACAGGATTTCCTGTACCTTTACAGATTAAAGGACTTTTACAAAAGGAGGAGCAGGAGGAATTCGTTTCCGCCTTTATTTCCCTGTTTTTACTGATTGCCCTTGCCGCCTATGCCCTTTTGGTTTTATTCTATCCGGTAGCGTAGAAGCTTGGAGGACGCTACGTATCGGGAAGAATAGAATTATTCTAAAGGGTAAATACCGGAATCGGTAAAAGCCGAACTCGGTAAAAGCCGAACGCTAAGGTAAAAAGGCGATATAAAAGCACATGGTTATCAATGGTGATTTTGAAAGGAGATTTTTATGGAAATGAACAATAGCCCATGGCCGGGAAGACCGGGAGTCATTCCGGTAACCAGTGGAAATGCAGAGGATGCCAATCGATACAACAGAGCCTATCTGGACCGAATCCATGTGGAAATGCGGGTGATAGACAGTACAGAGGTTACCCTAGAGAAGGAAATATTTGGTAAGAAATATTCCTCCCCCATTATGATGCCGGCATTTTCCCACTTGAACAAGGTGCTGGAAAATGGAAGAACCCCTATGGAGGAGTATGCTTTAGCGGCAAAGGAATTAAATGCGCTTAACTGGGTAGGGATGGAAGACAATGAAGATTATGGTAAAATCGTTGCTAAAAATCCCGATACAGTGCGGATTATCAAGCCTTTTGCAGATCATGGAAGAATACGGGAGGAAATAGACTTTGCAAGAGAGCAGGGATCTGTGGCAGTGGGAATCGACATTGACCACGTGCCGGGAACAGATGGCCGTTATGATGTGGTAGACGGAATCCCCATGGGACCGGTGTTTAGCAAGGATTTAGCGGACTTTGTAGCCTATGCCAAGCTACCCTTTGTGGCAAAGGGCGTGCTTTCCGTTCAGGATGCACTGAAGGCCAAGGAAGCAGGCTGTGCTGCCATTGTAGTTTCTCACCATCACGGCAGACTTCCCTTCGGTATTGCTCCTCTACAGATTTTACCGAAAATCAAGGAGGCTTTACAGGATAGTAAGATGCAGATATTCGTGGATTGCAGTATGGATACCGGCTATGATGCCTATAAGGCCTTGGCTTTAGGGGCAGATGCGGTTTCCGTAGGTCGGGGAATCCTGCAACCCCTTCTTTCCCATGGGGCAGAGGGCGTAATTTCCAAGGTGGAAAATATGCAGGAGGAACTTCGGGAAATGATGATGTATACCGGAGTGAAAGACTGCGATTCCTTTGATGCCGGTGTTCTGTATCTCTGCTAGTAAGGAGAAGTACGCGAAGCAATCAAATGGCTTTGGTATGGAAAAGCTAAAATGGGAAATGAAAATTCTCTAAATAGATCAGCGAAAAAGAGAAATGGAAATTCTCTAAATAGATTAGCGAAGAAGAGAAATGGAAATTTCCGGAATAGATAAGCGAAAAATAGAAAGGGCAAGGGATGGAAAAAAAGACAGGAGAAAAGGGATTAATGCTGGGGCATTTTGTTTTGCTGCTGCTGGAGTGCATCGTAGTGCTGCACGGATTGCAGGATGACGGACTGGGAACCTTTCGTTTCTATACGACAGATTCTAACCTGCTTTGCGGAATCAGCTCGGCGCTTATGCTCTTTTTCCTTTTACAAAGAAAAAATCAAGAGGGAAAGGGTGTACTCAGTAAAGCCTTACAAAGAAAAGGAGAAAGCTGGACATTTCCTCCCTCCCTTTCCCTTCTCCGCTATATTTCTTCCGTGTGCCTGGCATTGACCTTTTTCGTGGTGCTTTTGGTGCTTGGACCGGAAAACGGATTTGCCCATGAATTTTTGGATGGAACAAGATTTTTCAGCCACTTGCTTTGTCCCTTCCTTTCCATTTGTCTTTTTCTCTTTATGGAAGAGAAGCGAGTCCTTCCTGCATCGGCCATAGGGAAGGCACTGGGGGTAACATTGCTGTATGCCATCCCTCTTTTGATTTTAAATGGGATTGGTCTGGTTTCCGGCCCATACAGCTTTCTAAAAATCCGAGAGCAGTCTGTAGGAAAAACCATCTTCTGGATTGTAGCGATTTTGCTTGGCAATGCACTGCTTGCTCTGGCTTTACAAAAGGGCAAAAATTTATTTTCGGATAATAAAAAACTCCTCACCCGATAGGGTATGAGGAGTTTTTTGCTGCGTAAAGGCTGATTCAGGAGTACTTTAGGCATTTCCCAAAGGAGGGATAATGGAAAAATATAGTGGCAAATATTGATGCTTCGTATCTTGTTTTTTATGCGAGACGCAAAGTATCCATATTTTGCTTTCTGAGTATAGGATAGAGTCCCATGTAGACAAAGACGGAAACGATGGTGGAAGTGATGGCGTTGATTCCTGTAGCCATCAGGTTAATCTTAAAGGACAGTTCCGCAGCAGGCTTTCCTAAAACTAAGAGCTTATAGAAATAGCCGATGCTGGGATCCAGGATCACATTGGCAAAAAGTCCGCAAACGGCAGAAAGTAAAACCCATTTAAAAATTTTGGATTTGTCGTTTGTATCCTGAATCTTTCCTAACTTATGGGCAACCAAGCCTACAATTAAGCCGATGACCATTTTACAAATCAAGGTTTTAGGAGCATAGGTGATATATACCGGATCCAGTAAATCCCCGATGGTCATTCCCAGAGCTCCGGCAAAGCCGCCTAAGGGACCGCCCAGAACCAGCGCTGCAATGACTACTACCGCATTTCCCAAATGAATAGAAGTGGCATCCGCTCCGATAGGAATTTTAATCTGTAAGAAGGTGAATACAGCATAGGATAATGCCGCAAATAGGGCAGTAAGAGTTAAT
Organism: uncultured Oribacterium sp.; assembly: GCF_902481605.1. Lineage (NCBI taxonomy): Bacteria > Bacillati > Bacillota > Clostridia > Lachnospirales > Lachnospiraceae > Oribacterium > uncultured Oribacterium sp. Next base: position 5,078 of record NZ_CABSXI010000031.1, read on the forward strand.
TTTTGTGTCTTGTGCATAATGATTTCCTCCTGAAACTTAGATATTGGGAAAAAGAATGAAGATGATAAAGTGATTTTTAAAACTTCATTTTGTTTATAAACTGAGAATAAGATAAGTCTGAACTTATAAAAATATCCAATTTAAAAGAAAAATATAAGACCAGAATGGAGATATAAAGTACTTTGAAGCTATTGGTATTCCTAAGTTTTTGTTTTAATGACAAGTAAACCTTTAATCGGCATAGAGGGAACAGTGATAAAAGCATTTGCTATAAGCAGAAACTATAGCCAAATCCAAAACTCTTGTATTATACAGGAATTTCAGAAAATGCTAGTATAGCTTCAGCAAGAAAATCTTCTGCAAGTAAGAAGAAAGCAGCAAAAAGTAAGTAGCAAAAAGCGAGTAGCAAGATGTAAGTAAGAATCAGTAAGTATCAGTAAGAAAGAAGCTGAAGGAAAGCTTCCGAAAGAAAGTTTTAAACCATCGGAAAGCTTATGTAGAGTATAAGGAGGAAAATAAAATGGGAGTTAAGAAGAGAAACGAGAGAAATTTTGGATTTGATACCAAGGCGATTCATGTAGGACAGGAGCAGGCGGATCCGGCAACCGGGGCAAGGGCGGTACCTATCTACCAGACCACATCCTATGTTTTCGATAATTCCGATCATGCGGCAGACCGTTTTGCTTTAAGAAATGCCGGAAACATTTACGGACGTTTAACAAACCCCACCCAGGGTGTTTTGGAAGCCAGAGTAGCGGCTTTAGAGGGCGGTGTGGCAGCTCTGGCGGTAGCTTCCGGTGCAGCAGCGGTTACCTATGCTTTTAAGGCTATTGCCCATAAGGGAGACCACATTGTCAGTGCGAAAAACATTTACGGAGGAACCTATAACTTCTTAAAGCATACCTTCCCGGAGTTCGGTGTGGAAACTACCTTCGTTTCTCCCACAGACTTAGCTGAGGCGGAGAAGGCTATTCAGGAAAATACCAAGGCACTCTACATTGAGTCCTTAGGAAATCCAAACGGAGATGCTATTGATATTGAGGCTTGGGCAAATCTTGCCCACAAGCATGGTATTCCCTTGATTGTGGACAATACCTTTGCAACCCCCTATCTGATTCGTCCTATTGAGTACGGTGCAGATATCGTGGTGCACTCCGCAACAAAGTTTATCGGCGGACACGGTTCTTCCTTGGGCGGACTTGTGGTAGATGCCGGAAAATTCGATTGGGCTGAGAGCAAGAAGTGGCCATGGCTTACTGAGCCAAACCCCTCTTACCACGGCGTTCGCTTTGCAGTAGATACAGCCCCTGCGGTAATCGCAACCTACCTTCGTGCCATCACCATCCGTGATGAGGGAGCAGCAATTTCTCCATTCAATGCCTGGGTATTGATTCAGGGCTTGGAGAGTCTTGCCCTTCGTGTAGAGCGTCATAGAGATAACGCATTAAAGGTTGTGGAATATTTAAAGAAGCATCCGAAGGTGGAATCCGTTTCTCACCCTGCGGCATCCACAGATCCGGCTCAGCAGGCGCTTTACAAGAAATATCTGCCCAACGGCGGCGGCTCCATTTTCACCTTTACGGTTAAGGGAAATGAAAGAACCGCTAAGGATTTCATCGATAATCTGGAGTTATTCTCCTTACTGGCAAATGTTGCGGATGTAAAGTCTTTGGCGATTCACCCTGCATCCACCACCCATTCCGAGGGAACCAAGGAGGAGCTTCTTGAGCAGGGCATTCAGGAGAACTCCGTACGTCTTTCCATCGGTATTGAAAATGTGGAGGATATTATTGAAGATTTAGAGGAAGCATTTAAGGCGATTTAAGCTAGGTTTCCTTATATAGTAGAAAAGCAAAAACTATATAAGAAATCTAAAAACTAAAGTTTTTTAGTAGGGTTGATAAACCGACATGGCTTGGAAGAAAGCTTTGTAAAAAGGAAGAGGCAGATGGTAGAAAAACACCATCTGTCTTTGCTTTCTTTTTTGCTTTTGCGATGCTTTCTTTTCTGCCTTTGTATTGCTTTCTTACCTTCCTTTGCGAGGGATTGTATTCTTTTCCGGAAAGCTGTAATATAAAAGAGTTTTTAAGAATATTTCCGGGAAAAGGAAGCGCTAATGCATCATTTTTTTGTGTCGAAAGAAGAGATAGGGGAAGAGAAAATCCTTCTAAGAGGAGAGAACTTTCACCATCTACATAAGGTTTTGCGCGGGCAAATCGGAGAGAAAATCCTGATTTCCGATGGAGAAGGTGTGGATTATCAATGTGAAATTCAGTCCTTTTCGGAGGAAGAGGCGGTTCTGTCCATTTGTTTTCGAGAAGAGCCCCATGAATTGCCTGCAAAGATTATCCTGCTTCAGGCGCTCCCCAAGGGGGACAAGATGGAATGGATTATCCAAAAGGCGGTGGAGCTGGGGATTTCCGCCCTGATTCCTTTGGAAAGCAAGAACACGGTGATGAAGCTGAAGGAAAAAAAGGAAGAGAAGAAAATCAGTCGATGGCAAAGCATTATGGATTCTGCGGCAAAGCAGAGTAAACGTTCCATTCTTCCAAAAATGGAAAACGGAATGGGATGGAAGGAAGCATTTTCCTATGTGAAGGATTGTGATTTTAAGCTTTTGCCCTATGAAAATGAAAGAGGCGTAATTCCCACAAGAGAAATCCTCGCTAAGATGGAAGCAGCTGTGAAAGGGAAGAAGAACTGCTCCATTGCCCTTTGTATCGGGCCGGAGGGAGGCTTTACCAAGGAAGAGGTGGAGCAAGCCATGGGAGAGGGATTCCTCCCTATCAGTCTGGGAAAACGCATTTTACGGACAGAAACTGCAGCCATTACGGCATTAAGCCTGATTATGATGCAGCTGGAATATGCAACAACGGAGTAAGACCGGAAGGAGAAGAAGATGAGAAGTATCTATTTGGATAATGCAGCCAGTACCAAGGTATATCCTGAGGTGGCGGATTTGATGACCACCACCATGTTGGCAGACTATGCAAACCCATCGGCAAAGCACAAGATGGGCGTGGAAGCGGAAGCCTATTATCGTGAGGCCAGAGAGACCATTGCAAACACTTTGAAGTGCAAGGAAAAAGAGATTATTTTCACTTCCGGAGGAACGGAGTCCAACAATACCGCCTTTATGGGAACCTGCTTTGGCATGGAAAGACAGGGTAAGCACATCATTACCTCCGCCATTGAGCATCCGGCGGTTTATAAGCCCCTGGAGTTTTTGGAGCAGCACGGTTTTTCCTTAACGGTTCTTCCGGTGGATGAAAAGGGACATATTTCATTAACAGATTTGGAAAATGCCATTCGGGAAGACACCATTCTGGTTTCCATTATGACGGTAAACAACGAGATGGGAGCGGTTCAGGACATTGCCGCCATCGGACAATGCATTAAGGCGAAGAATCCTAAAACCCTTTTCCATACGGATGCCATTCAGGCCTATGGAAAAATGGAGCTTCGTCCCAAGAGAGATATGGTAGACCTGCTTTCCGTCAGCGGACATAAGCTTCACGGACCAAAGGGCATCGGATTTTTGTATGTGGATGAAAAGGTAAAGCTTTCTCCGTTAATGCTTGGGGGAGGACACCAGAACGGTCTTCGCTCCGGTACCCTGAATATCCCCGGTATTGCAGGGCTGGGCCTTGCGGCAAAGCTTAGCTACAGCCATTTTAAAGAAAAGCAGGAAATGCTCTATCATTTGAAGGATTTCTTTATTGATGAATTGGAAAAAATAGAAGGAGTGACCGTACATTCGGAAAAAGGGGAGGCATCCGCACCCCATATCGTTTCCGCAGCCTTTCAGGGGGTAAAGGCGGAGGTTCTGCTTCATGCCTTGGAGGAAAGAGGAATCTATGTCAGCAGCGGCTCGGCCTGCTCCTCTAACCACCCCGGAATCTCCGGAACCTTGAAAGCCATCGGGCTAAGTCATGGTGATTTGGATTCCACCCTGCGCTTTTCCTTCTCCCAATATACAGAGAAGAGAGATTTGGAGGAATGTATCAGCGTTTTAAAAGAAGAATTACCGGTTTTAAGGAAATTTTTTAAGGCATAAAAGAAAGGGGCTGCAAAAATCAGAAATCAGTTTTCCTATATCTGATTTTTGAGACCCCTGTTTTTTACTATTAAAAAGAGGGAAAGAAAGAAGGAAAGGGGCTGCTATGGTTTGGCGTAAGTATAGCATTGATACCACTGTTGAAGCGGAGGAGATTCTGGCCGCGTTTCTTATGGAGGAATTGGGCATTGAAGGAGTAGAGTTTTCCGACCAGCGGGGCATTACCGAGGAAGAGGCGAAAACGATGTTTGTAGACCTTTATCCCGAGGGAGATGACAGCATAGAGGATGCCACCCTTTCCTTTTATGTGGAAGTGCTTTCCAAAGAAGATAAGGAAAGACGAAAGGAGGAGGTGGAAAAGGTCTTTTCCGACCCCTTGGTGGATCATTCCTATACTTTGAATTCTTCCAACATTTTCACGGAGGAAGAATGCGATGAAATTCTCAGAGCAGTGAGAGAAGAACTGGAAAATATGTCTTCCTACTGCAATATCGGGAAGGGAAGCATTAGCCAATCCGAAACGGAGGATAAGGACTGGCTGAATGCCTGGCATGACTTCTTCCATTCCTTTTCCGTGGGAGATTTTTTCATCTGCCCAAGCTGGGAGGAGGTACCGAAGGAAGCTGAGGGGAAAATTCTGCTGTCGGTAGATCCGGGCACCACCTTCGGAACCGGACAACATGAAACCACCAAGCTCTGCCTTCAGGCTTTAGGAAAATACGGAAAGGGAAAGGAGAGGGTTCTGGATCTGGGAACCGGCTCCGGAATTCTGGGCATAGCTGCCCTCAAGATGGGTGCAAAGGAAGTATTTGCCACGGATTTAGACCCCCTATGTGAGAGCGCAGTAGAAGAAAACCTTTTGAAAAATACCCTTTCCAAAGAACAAATGACTCTTTTTATCGGTAATATTCTGGGACAGGAAAAGGAAGAGCAGGACTTTAGGAAAGGATGTGAAGAAAATCCCTTTTCTTTGGTTTTAGCCAATATTTTAGCACCGGTTATCATTGCCTTGGCACCGGAAGTACCAAAGTTTTTGGAAGAAGGAGGAATCTTTATTGCCTCCGGAATTTTGGAAGAAAAGGCGGAGGAAGTCAGAGAGACCCTGAAAGCAGTGAAGGAATGGGAAATTCTGGAAGAGCTGCAGGAAGGGGAGTGGCACGCCTTTATATGTAGGAAAAAGTCATTTTAAGAGAAAGAGTCAGTAGTTTTATTTAAACAAAGTAAAGAATATACAAATCTACCATCTATTTATTAACGCATACAGGGAGAAGCAGAAAGTGAGGTAGAGCTGTTTTTATGATTTATGATTGTCTAATCATTGATGATGAGAAAAGTTTGCTGGAAGCCACAAGTGAATATTTGAATTTGTTCGGTATCAGTACCGTTACGGCAGAGTCTGATGAGGGATGTTTTGAAGTTCTTTCTCGAGATAAGGTAAAGTTAATTTTGCTGGATATTAATTTGGGTGATGAATCCGGGTTTGAACTTTGTAAAAAAATTCGACAAATGACTGATGTGCCCATTATTTTCATCAGTGCACGTAGCAGTACGGATGATATGATTTTAGCCTTACATATTGGAGGGGATGATTATATACAAAAACCTTATTCTCTCAGCTATTTGCTTGCAAAAATACAGGTTTTCTTGAAACGATATTATCCGGAAGATAAATTAGACGGCGTGAGCGTGGGAAGATGTGAGGCTGATTTAAAAAAAGAAGAATTATATAACGCCGGGGAAAGAATAAAGCTGAAAGGAATGGAAAAAAAGTTACTTTTCTATCTCCTGAAAAATCAAGGCAGAACCATATCGAAAGAGGAATTATTCCAAAATGTATGGCAGGATAGTATCACCGGAGATAATACACTAAATGTCCATATTCGCAGATTAAGAGAAAAAATAGAGATAGATCCTAACGAACCGCAAGTTTTAAGGACGGTTTGGGGGATAGGGTACATGTTGACATTAGGAGAAGGACAATGAAAAAAGGGTATCTCTATTTTCTACTAATCTTGATCCTTTCCTGGCTTACCCTAGTATTGTTGGTTTTACCGATAATGAAGAAGCCTAACGATTTTGCTGAGGTAAATTATATCAGAAAGTCAGTGGAAAAAAACTGGGGGCACTGGGAAGACAGTGTTTTTCGAGATAGGAAAAGCAATCTTTCATTCTATGTTATTAATGAGCAGGGAGATATTGTTTACGAATCCATGCTCATGAAGAGACGTGGATTGGAAGACTCTATAAAAAACAAAGATACGATTATAGATATTGTAAAAAACGAGAAAGTAGTGGGAAAGCTTATTGTTTTAAATGAAGATTATGAACGTTACGTTTCGTACAGTATTCGTATGAGAAATATCTATTTACTGATTAACAGTTTGTTTTTTCTTATTATTGCAATCCTGGTATTTGAAATATGGAGAACCATACTTCAACCACTAGACCAATTAAAAGTTTTTGCAGAAAGAATTTCAGATGGAAATCTTGAGATGCCTCTCAGTATTCATAGTAACAATGCTCTTAGTACATTTGCCAATAGCTTTGATATTATGAGAGAGAAGCTTTTAAACGCTAAAATCAATGAGCAAAATGCTCTAAAAAAGAGAAAAGAGCTTATAGCCTCGTTAAGTCATGATATAAAAACGCCGATTGCTTCCATAAAAGCAACTACAGAACTTCTTGCTTTACAAGAGGATAACGAATCCAAAAGAAAAAAGATGATGATAATTATGGATAAAGCGGAGCAAATCAATCTTTTGGCTTCCAATTTATTGCAGTCTACATTAGATGAGTTGGAGGAAATGGAAGTTATTGTAAGAGAAGAATGTAGTGAAGTTGTAACAGATATTATTCGTAGTGCAGATTACAAAAACTATATCAGAGAAATATCCATTCCTTCCTGCATTATAAAAATAGACAAGAATCGGCTATTGCAGGTTTTCGATAACATAATCAATAATTCTTATAAATATGCGAATACGGAGATTACTGTATCTTCCTGTTTTTCCGATCAGTACTTACGAATATCTGTTAGTGATTTTGGAGATTGCATTGAAGAGGAGGAAATCCACTTGGTGGATCAAAGATTTTATAGAGGGAAAAAAGCCAAGGATTTTGCCGGTTCCGGATTGGGCTTATATATTTGCAAAAAGATTATAGATAAAATCGGCGGAAGAATTCGTTTTGATAAAATAGAGAATCAATTTTGTGTAACGATAGATTTGCCATTGGCTTAATCAGATGGATGATACTACAGGAAACTTTCAAAGGAAGACTTCCTGTAGTATTTTTTGTTCGTACAGAGTATTGATTGCAGAGTCTGTATTTTCAGTAGCATTTTAGAAAATGGAATAAAGCAAATCATGGGCATTATATAGTTAAGAATCATGATGAGTCAGTTAAGAATTGTTAAGGAAGAGGCAAAGACTGCTAAGATTTTGAATGATAAAATCAATATAGAAAAAGGGTCGTGCAAGCAGAAATGAACCATGAAAGGAATGCAAAATGGTGAATCATGATAAAAATATAATCATTAGAACGGAAAAGCTCTGTAAAAGCTTTTCAACGAAAAACCATAGTGAACACATCTTAAAGAATATAGATTTAGAAATTTATGAGAGGGATTTTACTGTGGTTATGGGAGCATCAGGCTCCGGTAAGTCAACTCTTCTCTATATGCTTTCTGGAATGGATAGGCCTTCCTTGGGAAGAGTCTTCTTTAGAGACGAAGAGATATCGGGTAAATCCAATAATGCGTTATCCGACTTTAGAAGAAATCACTGTGGATTTGTATTCCAACAGATTAATTTGATTCATAATCTTACGGTTCTGGATAACATTGTGCTGTGCGGTCTGTTAAGAAATAAAAATAATGCTGAAGTTATGCAGAAAGCAAAGCGGCTGCTCTCAATGGTTCATATTGAAGAAAAAAATTGGGATAAAAATCCCTCAGAAATTTCAGGAGGTGAAGCACAAAGAGTTGCAGTTGTCCGTGCGGAAATCAATGAGCCGGACATATTGTTTGCCGATGAACCTACAGGAGCACTAAACTCCGAAGCAGGGGGCAGAGTTTTAGATCTATTAAGCAATATTCATCAACAAGGTCGAAGTGTCTTAATGGTTACCCATGACTTTAATGCAGCTTTAAGAGGAAATCGCATACTGTATTTAAAGGATGGAGTGATTTGCGGGGAGTGTAATCTGGGACAATATACAGCAGATAAGGACAAAGAAAGAATAAAACAATTGGATGGCTTTTTAAAGGAAATGGGATGGTAATGATGATAAAAAGAATATTACTTTTTAACCTTTCTAAAATCAAAAAAACTGTTTATGGATCTGTTATCTTTGTTTTCTTGATTGCGGTGTCTTCGCTCTTGATAAGCATATCCTTCTCCATGGAAGATAGCTTTTCTTCCCTGTTTAAGGCTGTTTATAAAGCAACAAACTGTGCAGACTATAGTGCAATATTTCCCAGAGAATACTTAGAAAAGAAAAGAGGGGAAATTGAAGCTTTAATTAAAGAATCAGAAATGAATTCCGCCTATGAAATCGAAGATGCTTTAATTTTTTTAAAAACAGCAATATCTGTAGAAAATGAGGAAGAATTACAGGGCTCGTGGATTATACGGAATTTCGATAGAGACAATCTTTTATCTACTGTCAATGTTGTGGAAAAAATGGAGACTCAGCCGGAGAATGCCATCTTTGTTCCTTATCTGTGCAAGACCTTATTTGGTTTTCAATTAGGAGAAAATTTATCTATAAAATACCTTGGTGAGTATAAGACCTTTATGATTACCGGTTTTACGGAGGATATTTTATATGGTAATCGAGGCATTATGGCTTTTGATGTACCGGAGAAAACTTTCTCGGAATTGGAAAATTCTCTTGGAAATGATAGACGCAGTGCTTTATTGTTGCTTAAGTCTGAAGATAAGCATTTAAACCAAAACTTTATCCCACTCATCAAAGAGGCACCTTATGGAACCTATACGGATATTGCTTCCGCTCGGTATTCTATGCACTCCACATTACACGTTTACAGTATTGCGATACTTTTCTTTTCTATGGTAACTCTGATAGTGGTTTGCCTGGTAATGTATTTTAGAATTAAAGACAGTTTTTATAAGGATTTTAAAACAATTGGAGTAATGAAAGCCCTAGGCATTAGCGATAGGGAAATTCGACTATCCTTTGTATTCCAATATATTTTCTTAGGCTTTATGGGAAGCGTTCTAGGGATTTTATTGTCTGCTGTATTGGCATCCACTTTCATTCCCTCCATAACGGCAGAAAGCGGTATGAAGTGGGTAAATTTTTTTCACATGATGAGAGGATTAGAAATCCTATTGCTGAATCTAATTATAGTATTCCTATTTGCTTTTCATGCAACCGTTACCGTAAAGAAAATCACTCCGGTAGCAGCTATAAGAGGACAAAGAGCTAATTATAATGGCGGAATCAGTCATTCATTTTTGGGGAAAATTCCGTTATCCTTAGACTTTTTATCGGCTATCTATTTATTGATTAGTAGAAAGAAACAAAATATAGCCATCTGCTTGATTGTTGCCTTAGCAGTATTATCCTCTTCATTTTTTATCACTTTATTTTCCAATATTGTTCAGAAAGAAGACGGTTTATCGCAAATCAGTGGTATGGAGAAATTTGATATTGTTTTAAAGCCCGGGGAAGAAGCAGATATTCAGAAGCTATATCAGAGAATATCCGATATGGATAACACCAAAGCAGTCATAAAATGCATAGGTCCCGGAGGGGGAGAAATCCTATGTGATAACAATGTAAGTGGAAGAATAACGGTTTATGATGACTATGAGAAATTGGAAAAAATAGGATTATACAAGGGAAGGTATCCTTTCTATGACAATGAAATTGCCATTTCGCTTAATCTCTCCAAGAGTTTAAAAAAAGGAATAGGAGATGTGATTTCAATTAGAAATGATTATCAAGAGCAAGCTCCGGAGGAAGAGTATGTAGTAACCGGACTGACACAAGGCAGCTATACCGGAGGACTGGATGTTTTCTTTAGCTATGAGGGTATCCTAAAAATAGAACCGGATGCCAGGTGGGAATCAATGTATGTATATTTAAAACATGATAGGGATATAGAAGGAGCAATATCGAATATTCAATCTCAAATAGGGGATGAAATTGTTTATATCGAAAATTTCAAAGGGCTGTTTAATAGCCAATTTGCTTCTGTTATAGCCAACGTAAAGGCAATACTCGTCTGGGTACTTTTGCTAAGTATGCTTATTACGCTAACTACAGTGATTTTACTGGTAAAGACAGTTGTGTTGAATAATGAAAGTGATTTTGCGGTGATGAGAGCAATGGGCTTCACCACCTATCAGATAGCAAGGCAGATTTCTATGAGCATCCTGCCGATTTTGATGATGGCTTCCTTTATAGGATATGTGTTGTCATTATTATTCACCAATAGAATTTTGATCCTTATGTTACAAGGAATGGGGATTTATGACTTGCGATTCAATCTTCCTAATGGATATATACTTTGTTATGCAATAATCCTTATAGTATTATCTTACTTCCTGTCCATACTCTATGTATGCAGACAGAGCAAGTACACTCCTAATTATATTATGAATAGAGGGGAGTAAAAAATTGTTTATAAGCTCTTGAGTAAATGCAGTTAATTGAAGAAAGGAGAAAATGATATGAGATTCAAGATTTTAGAAAGAGGCTACTTAACATTTTCAGAAGTCAATTTTTGTGGAATTTTTGGAAACTGCATTACAAGAATCAGATAATGTTCTGGATTTTTAAGAAATGAAGTTGTCGTTTAACTACTTTCATATTGTATATGTTGTTATATCAATACCACGTTAGATTAGTTTAGCAGTTAATTTACTTGAGAGCTTATAAAAATAGATATTTATAGTAGTACTGTAAGAGATTATATTGTCGGGGGTAATATTTTAAAAGAGATTGCATTGGCTTTTGGAAGGACAATTTTTATCATTTATATTCCGACTATAACGTGATTTCTGATAGTTATCTATGGTAGAAAAAGTTGCTAAAACGCTATTAATTAAGGAGAAACAATGGTAGCTTCAAAGTATAATTTATTATTAGATATTGAAGGGAAAGAGTATCTTTTCAATCTGGCATCTCAATGTTTGATTTCTTGTGATCACGATTTAGTCGACTTTTTGTATGGAAATCAGGAAATTTATTTATCAAAAGACGAAGAAACTAGCTTATATGAAAATGGCATTATAGTTGATAGCCATGAATTTGAGGTCTCAAGATTAAAGAGCAATATATCTTCGTTAAAGTTTGATAAAACTAAAATGGCGGCATTTATCTCGACAACATCAGCTTGCAATTTAAATTGTACATATTGTTATCAGGATAGAAGGAAAGAACTTAATTGTAAGAAGTATATGACTGAACGCAATTGGAAAGTGGTTCTTGAATATTTTAAAAATGAAATAAAAACACATAATACTAAATTATTTGCTGTTAGTCTTTTTGGTGGGGAACCAATGTTTAATGATTCTATGTGTCAGCAAATAATTACAGATCTGAGACGTCTAGAAGATGCTTTTCCAGAATTAGTGATTCAGTGTGTATTGATTACCAATGGTACTTTATTTAATGAGAATAATATTAAATTTTACTTGGATAATATAGACAATATCCAAATTACGCTAGACGGAATTAAGGAGATTAATGATTCATTCCGAGTATATCCCAACGGGGAGGGGAGCTTTGACAAGATTATTTCAAGTTTAAAATTAATTAAAAAATATAAAACTTCAGATATTTTGAGTACGATATGTTTGCGAATAAATGTAAACAAAGAAACAGTGAACAAATCTAAAGAGTTGATAGATTATTTAATTGATAATAATCTTGCACAAGCTATTACATCAATAAAATTCCATGAGATATTTGGAACCCAAGGAGAGATCATTTTAGATGGTAATGATGAGAGGGACAATGATATTGAATTGGCAAAAGAAATTGTTAAGTTAAATTATTATTTAATTGAAAATGGGATTAAGGTATTTAAAGAAGTTAGTGGGCTGTGTATTGGTAAATTAGCAAATGGATATACAGTGGATGAACAACTTAACATATATGCTTGTCCTGGGCTATTATATAGTGATGTTCATGGCAAAATAAGTACTGATGGGAAGTTAATTATAGATAATAAGAAATGGTATGATTATCATTTGGAAGAGGCAAAATGTATTAACTTTTGTAAGTATGCTCCAATATGCTATGGAGGATGTACCTGGGCAAAAGGAGAAAATGAAAAGGACTGTATGAGGGATATTTTTGATGCAACTCTTGTGGATAAAATAAAGACTTACATAATATCGCAATATATTTAAGACGCTTCGTTTAACAAGGTATAAAGGGATAAAAATGACAAACTATATTCTAAGATACAAATACTCTATATTCCTTAGTTTTTTCCTTAGTATTTTACTGGGAATAATGGATGTTGGGAAAGGCATAATATTAAAAGAAATTATTGATACTGCAATCACAAATAACAATTCAGGATTTTTGAGAATTATTGTTGTAATCATTATTTTTATCTTGTCAAATATAGTCCTATATGCATCATTTCAGAGACTATCCCTTCTGATAGCGTCTTATATATGTAAAGACATTAAGAATGATTTAATAGGTAATATCATAAATAAACCGGGCTGCGATAATATGGAGTTCATATCTACTGTAAATAAAGATGTAGATTTGATATATGAAAAAAAATTAATCAATCTTTTTATGTTAGTTAGAACAATGTCTTCATTTGTACTTTCGCTCGGCTATTTGATATATGTTAATATATATATTGCAATGTCTGTTGTGGCTTGTGGATTAATTAGTATTTATTTGCCAGGTTTATTTGTAAATAAAAGTTCTGAATTAAAAAATGTATATATAGAAGCTACTGCACAGTTTTTTCGTATGCTAAAAGAACTATTATACGGAATTGAAACTATCAAACTTTTTATGCTTGAAAACGAATATTTAATAAAGCTAAATGATTCAAATAAAAAAGTTGAGGAAAGCAGGTTACGATCTAATTTTTATGATGATTGTATACAGTTATTGGTAACATCTAATGGATTTTTGATCTTGTCTATAAATGTTGTTTTGGCTGCATTTTTATCACATAAAGGCTATTTTTCAATAGGAACTGCTTTGGCAATCATGCAAGTTATGAACTATGTTATTTTGCCTATAAATCAGGGACCATTTTACATTGCCGAAATGAATTCGATTTATCCGATAGAACAAAAAATACTCGGGATACTGGAAAAAGTAACTTATGAGAAAACATTAGATAAAGAGAAAGTATTACAAGAAGAAATTAAAACTATAGAGATAAAAAACCTGAGTTATTGTTATTCGGGTTCTCAAAGTTTTGCAATAGAAAACCTTGATTTATTATTAGAACGAGGTAAAAAGTATGTATTACTAGGAAGTAGTGGGAGTGGTAAAAGCACTTTATTAAAGGTGTTAACAAAGCTTAATAAAGCGTATTCTGGAAAAATAGAAATAGATGGCGAAGAACTTTCTGATATAGATGAAATATCGCTGAGGAAGAAAATTAATTTTGTACAACAGGATCCTTATATATTTCAAGATACATTAGAATTTAATATATGTTTAAGACATGATGTTGAGAAGAAAGAATTGGATAAAGTTATTGAATTGGTAAATCTAAAGGAACTAATTAGAAAATTACCTCATGGAGTAAAAACAGTTTTATCAGATAATGGAAATAATTTATCAGGAGGAGAAAAACAAAAAATAGCAATTGCAAGAGTTTTTATTAGAGAACCAGAGATTATATTTGTGGATGAGGGGATGAGTGCATTGGATACAAAGAATACATACTTTTTGGAAAATATGTTTCTCAAGTATAATGGAACCATTGTTACTATCAGTCATAAGAGCAATCCACAAATTCTGAAACAATACGATCAAATAGTAGTAATGGAGAATTCAAGAATAGTAGCTGTTGGAAATTTTAATCAAGTGGCTCAATCTCCATATTCATATTTGTTAAACGTATAGCAATTCCAAAATTGAACTTATTCTATATTCTAAAAAGTAATGTGAACATTTTATTTGAAGCTTAAATTAATTGTTCGTTGTTAGAATAAGAATTGGAGAAGCAGTAAAAATGTAGGAAAAGACAGTTCTTTCCTTCCGGTATAGGTCTAAAATGGGGGTAATCTGAGTCCGCCGGTACTTACTGAAAGCGAAGCTTGAAGTTAGTGTCCGAAAGGGCAGACTTTTCATCAGAAAAGTCGTCCTGTAGCTGACCAACTTCCTAAAGAAGTTGCTTTGAGAAGCAAAGTGAGCAGTGGGTGACATAGCCACTGCTCAGTCGTGGCGAGGTTAGCGAGAGCATGCCCCAATTTAAGACCTATATCGGAAGGAAGGCTTAAACATGACTTTTCCTACATCATTTTTTTAATTTTCAGCAGCCTTATCCTTCCGCATTAAAATTGCCTCAGCCCCATTAATGGCCTTCTCCACCATTTCCGCAACGATGGGCGCCAGCTTTTCCTCTGACTTCCGAATCTTCTCCGGAATGGGCTTGGTAACCGGGTGCTTTGCCACGAAGATGGTACAGCAATCCTCGTAGGGCTCAATGGAGGTTTCGTAGGTGCCGATTTCCTGAGCCACATCCACGATTTCCTGCTTATCGAAGGCAATCAAGGGACGGTAAACCGGCAGGGTGCAGACCTCGTTAGTGCATACCAGACTTTGCAGAGTCTGGGAAGCCACCTGTCCGATGGATTCTCCGGTGATTAAGCCGATACAGTTATTTTTATAAGCCAATGCCTCTGCAATCCGCATCATGTAGCGGCGCATAATAATGGTTAGCTCCTCATGGGGGCAGTGCTCATAGATAGCCAGCTGGATATCCGTGAAATTTACCACATGCAGCATTATGGGACCGGTATAGGTGGAAACCTGCTTGGCCAGATCCATAACCTTGATTTTTGCTCTTTCACTGGTATAGGGTGGAGCATGGAAGTAGGTTGCCTCCAGCAAAGCACCCCGCTTTGCCACCTTGTAGCCCGCAACGGGAGAGTCAATTCCTCCGGAAAGTAAAAGCATGGCCTTGCCGTTGGTGCCAAGAGGCATTCCTCCCAGTCCGGGAATGATTTTTCCGTAAATGTTCATATACTGGCGGATTTCCACCCGAAGCTTCACATCCGGCTTATGCACATCCACCCGAGCATTGGGGAAGGCCTCCAAAATGCTGTGTCCCAGCTCCTGATCCAGCTCCGGAGAGGTCATGGGGTAGGACTTTTCCGCTCTTCGGCTTTCCACCTTGAAGGAAACGCTGCTGTCTCCATAGGCTTCTTTAAAGTAGGAAAGGACCGCATTTTCCAAAACGGAGAAGTCCGGGCTTAAAGGCACCTGCACCATGGGCGCAATGCCGGCAATACCGAACACATGGCGAAGGGCATCAATACACTCCTCATAATCATAGTCCTCGGACTTCACATTCACATAGATTCTTCCCCGTTCCCGGCTAACGGAATAGCTTCCGGTGGCTCTCTTTAATTTCATCCGAATATCATGAACCAGGGCGTCCTCAAAGACATAACGGTTTTTACCCTTGGTGCCGATTTCTGCATATTTAATCAAAAATGCTTGGTATTGCATAATTCTCCTTCTTTACATAAGAAAAGTGCATGAAACCATGCACTTTTGAAAAGCCTTGTATATCTTCTTTCTTTCCGTTAAGATACAACAGTTAAATGATGTAAGGAGCCAGGTGGGATAAAATATCCTCCATCTCTCCATCATCAGCATGAATATTTAAGTCGATGGGCTTGGAAAGATCCAAGGAGAAAATTCCCATAATAGACTTTGCATCAATCACGTAACGACCGGAAACCAAATCGAAGTCCACATCAGAGTAACGAACCAACTCGTTTACAAAGGACTTAACTTTATCAATAGAATTTAATGAAATACGAACCGTCTTCACAGCTTACCCTCCTTTAAAATTGATAACTTTATTGTAGTAATGAACGATTTTAAAGTCAAGCGAAAGCCGTGAAAGAACTGGGATTTTAGAAAGAGGATGAAAATGGAATTAGCAGGACTGCGCTTTGCCATGCACAACTTAGGCTGCAAAGTCAATTCATACGAGACAGAGGCCATGACCGAAGCGATTTTGCAGGAAGGGGCCAGGCTGGTGGACTTTACGGAGGAGGCGGACATTTACTTGATTAACACCTGCTCCGTGACCAATATTGCGGACCGAAAATCCCGGCAAATGATTCATCAGGCTAAGCAGAGGAATCCTGAGGCCATCGTCATCGCCACCGGTTGCTATGTGGAAGGAAAGCAGGAGGAGCTGAAAGAGGATAAGGGCATCGATATTCTTATCGGAAATACCGGAAAAGGCAGGGTGGTAGAGCTGATTAAGGCCTATCGGGAGGCTATGCTGGAAAATGATGCAAGTCCCATGGAGCCCTTTTCCCCGGTGCGGGAGGAGGGAGAGTATGAAAATCTCTTCCTCTCCAAGCCAAAGGATAAGAGCAGAGCCTTTGTAAAGGTGCAGGACGGCTGTAATCAGTTTTGCGCCTATTGTATCATTCCCTATGTTCGGGGGAGAATTAGAAGCCGTAAGGAAGAGGACTGCCTGGAGGAGATTCGCCATTTGGCAAAGGAAGGCTTTCAAGAGGTGGTGCTTACCGGCATTCACCTGTCTTCCTATGGATTGGATTTTGAAAATCTTTCCTATGAATATGCCAGCAGAAAGGCGGAAACGGGAGAGGCTTTACTCCATTTGATTTCTGAGGTGGGAAAGATTTCCGGTATTCAAAGAATTCGTTTGGGGAGTCTTGAACCTAGAATTATTACGGAACGCTTTTTAGCAGGTTTAAAGGAAGTAGAAGCAATCTGCCCTCATTTCCACCTGTCCTTACAAAGCGGTGCGGAAAAGACCCTTAAAGAAATGAATCGTCATTATACGAAAGAAGACTTCAAAAAGGCAGTAGAGGATATCCGAGGAGTTTATCCCTTGGCGGCCATTACTACGGATGTGATTGTTGGCTTCCCCGGAGAAAGGGAGGAGGATTTTCAGGAGTCTCTTACTTTTTTAAAGGAAATCTCCTTCTATGATCTCCACGTATTCAAGTTCTCCAGAAGAAAGGGGACGAAAGCAGACGAAATGAAGGAGCAGATTCCGGATAATATCAAAACAGCCCGTTCCAAAGAGCTTTTGGCACTGGCTTTGGAAGACTCTAAGAAATTTAGAGAGAAATTCTTAGGAAAAGAAAGCTCCATCTTAATAGAAGAAATTCGAGAGATTGAAGGAAAATACTATTACACCGGATTTAATAAAGAATATATCCGCTATATTCTGCCGGTACAGGATGAACTCTTGGCAGTGTTCGAGAAAGACAAAGAAAAGCAAGAAGAAAGATTGGCCCTTTTAGGAAAAGAAGCTATCGGAAGCATTAGAACGGTAAAAGGCTTAGAACTGAAGGGAGAGATGATTTTAGGGGAGTAGGAAGAGCAAACTGTAAAAATCAAGCCTTGCGTTTCTACAGCGTTCTTTCCCCGAACAAGGAGGGGCGGATTTCTCATGCTTCCGACTTTTGGCATTTGTCTTAGATTCAAAAATTTTTTCGATTTTTTTCAATTTTGCATTTTGGCATATTGATTCTATTACTTCTTTATTCAATACATTCGGCTTGCTTTTCCGGTATAGGGCTTATGACGGGGGCAATCTGAGCCCGTGGGTTCTTAGCTTTTGTCTTTTAAAAGTTTAGAACCCCTACGTGGCGAGGTTAGCGGGAGCGTGCCCCGGAGTAAGCCCTATACCGGAAAAGCGAAATCCATATATTCTATAGAAAAAACAGTAAGAAAAATGCGGAAGTCGGAAGCAAAAACTCCGCCCAACTATGTTCATCAGAAATTCACAAAGTTCTTCATAAAAATTCTTGACACATCCTTCCATTAGCGGTATATTATGACCATGTGTTAGCACTCAATACACACGAGTGCCAACAAAGCCGAGAAAGGAGGGAAAGAGTTCTGTGGATCAGAGAAAGGTGATTATTCTCACCACGATTATCAAAAACTATTTGGAAACCGGCGAGCCGGTAGGTTCTCGCACCATCAGTAAGTTTTCCGGTTTGAATCTAAGCTCGGCAACCATTCGTAACGAAATGAGCGACTTGGAAGAGTTAGGGTATATAATACAGCCTCATACATCTGCAGGAAGAATTCCCTCAGATAAGGGTTACCGCTTTTATGTGGACCAGCTTATGGAGAAGCAGGAGCGGGCTTTATCCGATGTGAAGAGCTCTATGTTTGCCAGAATGGAACGACTGGAAAGTACCTTACAAGCTTTGGTAAGAAACATTGCCAGTGACACCCACTACGCGGCCTTAGTATCGGGCCCCAGTATGCAGAAGAACAAAATCAAGTTCTTGCAGCTGTCTTTGGTGGAGAAACAGAAGGTCTTATTCCTTCTGATGTTTCAGGGCAATATCGTAAAGACCATTACCTTAGATATTCCGGAGGATTTGGAGCAGGCTGCCATCCTCTCCTTGAACCTTTTGCTAAATGATGTTTTAGCAGGCTTCTCCGTGGAGGAGCTGGGAGAAAAGGATATCCGCTCTTTAATGGATAGAACGCCTTATAAAGCAACGATGGAAACCGTACTTCGGGGAATGCAGGAGCTTTTGCATCCTGAGGAGGAAGAGGTAGAGATTTATACCTCCGGTGCCACCAACATTTTCAAATATCCGGAGCTTACCGATTCGGAAAATGCCTCCAAGCTGATTTCCGCTTTAGAGCGGAAGGAGGAATTGGCAGGTCTTCTGAAAGATAACGAGTCGGAAGAAAAGGATGGAAGCATTCAGGTCTATATCGGAAAAGAAAGTCCTTTGGAGGACATGGCGGATTGTGCAGTAGTTACCGCAAAGTATCACTTGGGTAACGGTATGCAGGGTACCCTTGGTGTCATTGGACCGAAGCGAATGGATTATGAGAAGGTTTTAAAAACTTTGACAAATCTGATTCAGGATATGGAACGGAGTTTTTAGATAGAGAAAGGAGAAACTTGTGGCAGAAAATACAGAGCAGCAAGGGATGGAAGAGGAGCTTCATAAGGCTCAGGAAGCATCTGCAGAAGTAGATAGGGAAGAGAATGCAGAGGCTGCTTCCGAAGAGACTTCCGGAGAGGAATCCGTGGAGAGTTCTCAGGCTGTAGAGCAAGGAAGCTCCGAAGAGAATCCGGAACTTCTCCAATTAAAGGATAAGTACCTTAGAACCTTGGCGGAGTATGAGAACTTTAGAAAGCGCTCCGAGAAGGAAAAGGCACAGATGTTTGAACTGGGAGCCAAAAGCATTATCGAAGCTCTGCTTCCCGTGGTGGACAACTTTGAAAGAGCTTTAAGTCATGTGCAGGAAGAGGAAAAGGATTCCCCCTTCGTCAAAGGCATAGAAGGGATTTACAAGCAGATTCAGAAGATGTTTGCCGATTGCAACATTCAGGAAATCGAGGCCCTCGGTAAGAAGTTTGATCCGGCTTTACACAATGCGGTGATGACGGAGGAAGAGGGAGATGCGGAGGAAGATACCATTACCCAGGATCTTCAGAAGGGATATACCTATCGGGGAAATGTGGTTCGACACTCCATGGTAAAAGTAAAGAAGTAGATAATAAAAGCAATACAACAGATAGTAAGGCAGTAATGCCTGAGACATGAGCATATCATGTAAGAGTTCTAAAATAACGTTAGTAAGAAAAAGTTTTTAAGAAAAACATTTTTGTATATAGAGAAAAAGGAGAGTAAAGACTATGGGAAAGATTATTGGAATTGACTTAGGAACAACCAACAGCTGTGTAGCAGTTATGGAGGGCGGAAAGCCCGTTGTTATCCCCAATGCAGAGGGTATGAGAACAACCCCTTCTGTAGTGGCATTTACCAAGACCGGAGAGCGTCTTGTGGGAGAGCCTGCAAAGAGACAGGCGGTAACCAATGCGGAGAGAACCATTTCCTCCATCAAGAGACACATGGGTACAGATTACAAGGTATCCATTGACGGAAAGGATTATACTCCACAGGAAATTTCCGCTATGATTTTACAGAAGTTAAAGGCGGATGCGGAGAGCTATTTGGGAGAAAAGGTAACCGAGGCGGTTATTACCGTTCCTGCTTACTTTAACGATGCTCAGCGTCAGGCGACTAAGGATGCAGGTAAGATTGCAGGTCTTAAGGTAGAGCGTATCATCAACGAGCCTACAGCGGCAGCTCTCGCTTACGGTTTGGAGGATGAGTCCGAGCAGAAGGTTATGGTATACGACTTAGGTGGTGGTACCTTCGACGTATCCATCATCGACATCGGAGACGGCGTAATCGAAGTATTGTCCACCAACGGTGATACCCATTTAGGCGGTGATGACTATGACGATCGTATTACCAAGTGGTTGGTAGACGAGTTTAAGGCTGCAGAGGGGGTAGACCTTTCTCAGGATAAGATGGCTTTACAGCGTTTGAAGGAAGCGGCTGAGAAAGCAAAGAAGGAGCTTTCCTCCGCAACCACTACAGATATCAACCTGCCTTTCATTACAGCTACAGCAGAAGGTCCAAAGCACTTGGATATGAAGCTTAGCAGAGCAAAGTTTGAGGAGATTACTGCGGATTTGACAGAAAGAACTGCCCTTCCCGTACAGAACTCTATGAAGGATGCAGGACTTAGCAACGCTGATCTTGGAAAGGTACTCCTGGTTGGTGGCTCCACCAGAATGCCTGTTGCTCAGGAGAAGGTAAAGCAGCTTACCGGAAAAGAGCCTTCCAAGAACTTAAACCCTGATGAGTGTGTTGCCCTTGGTGCAGCGGTACAGGGTGGTAAGATGAGCGGAGAAGAGGGAGCAAGCGATGTTCTTCTTCTGGACGTAACACCGTTAACTCTTTCTATCGAGACCTTAGGCGGAGTGGCTACTCCTCTTATTAAGAGAAATACTACCATTCCTACCAGAGCTTCTCAGGTATTCTCTACAGCGGCAGATAATCAGACTGCAGTAGACATCCACGTTGTACAGGGTGAAAGAGAGTTTGCAAGAGATAACAAGACCTTAGGACAGTTCAGACTGGACGGTATCTTACCGGCACAGCGTGGTGTTCCTCAGATTGAAGTTACCTTTGACATCGATGCCAACGGTATCGTAAATGTTTCCGCTAAGGATAAGGGAACCGGTAAGGAGCAGCACATCACTATTACCTCCGGATCCAACATGTCCAAGGAGGATATTGATAAGGCGGTAAATGAAGCTGCACAGTTCGAAGCAGCGGATAAGGAGAAGAAGGAAGCTATCGAAGTAAGAAACGGAGCGGATTCCATCGTATTCCAGACCAAGAAGGCTCTTACCGATGTGGGAGATAAGATTTCCGACAATGATAAGGCAACTGTAGAAGCTGACTTAAAGGCATTAGAGGATGTTCTTGCAGCCAATCCTTTGGAGGGAATTACCAAGGACGGCGCAGAGCAGATTAAGGCAGCCCAGGAGAAGCTGATGCAGTCTTCTCAGGCACTTTTCACCAAGGTGTATGAGCAGGCTCAGGCAGCAGGTGCAGCCGGTGCCGGAGCGGCAGATGCAGGAGCAACTGCTTCTGAAGGCCAGAGCGGTAACGCTGACGATAATGTAGTCGACGGAGACTTTAAGGAAGTGTAATTCAAAATTTTTCCGGGGAAGACAGGCTTAAGCCTGTCTTTTCCTGGGATTTAAAGGAGAGGAAAATATATGGCAGAAAAGCGTGATTATTATGAGGTGCTGGGGGTAGATAAAAATGCCGATGATAGTGCCATTAAAAGAGCCTATCGAAAGTTGGCAAAGCAGTACCATCCGGACTCTAATCCCGGAGATGAAAGTGCCGCAGAGAAATTCCGGGAAGCTTCGGAAGCCTATGCGGTATTGTCCGATCCGGAGAAGAGAAAGGCCTATGATACCTATGGCCATGCGGCCTTTGATGCGAATTCCGCTGCGGGAGCAAGCTCCGGCTTCGGCGGTTTTGATTTCAGCGGCATGGATATGGGAGATATTTTCTCCGAGTTTTTCGGGGGAGGCTTCGGTTCCTCCTACGGTTCTTCCCGCAGAAGATCCAATATGCCGGAAAAGGGAGCCAATATTCGTGTAGGACTTCGTATTTCCTTTGATGAGGCTATTAAGGGTGTAAAGAAGACCATTAAGATTCGATATAAAGATACCTGTAAGACCTGTAACGGCTCCGGAGCAAAGCCGGGAACGGAAAGACAGACCTGTCCCCGTTGTAACGGTGCAGGTCAGGTAAGAATGACTCAGCAAAGCATCTTTGGTACCATTCAGCAGGTAACCACCTGTCCGGAATGTCACGGAGAAGGAACAGTGGTTAAGGAAAAATGTCCGGATTGCCGTGGAGAAGGTTACATCAACACGGAGAAGAGCATGGAAATTGCTATTCCTGCGGGAATTGATGATGGACAGGCCATTCGTAAGTCCGGAGGCGGAGACCCCGGAAGAAACGGTGGCCCCAGAGGAGACTTACTGGTAGAGGTATCCGTTAGCGATCACCCCTTCTTTAAGAGACAGGGCGTAAATATTTACTCAACAGAGGCCATCAGCTTCCCCAAGGCTACATTGGGAGGAAGCACCATTGTAAAGACCGTGGACGGACCGGTGGAGTTAAAGATTGCTCCCGGAACCCAGTCCGATACCAGAACCAGACTACGGGGTAAGGGCGTTCCATCCTTACAGAACCCCAACGTTAGAGGCGACCACTACGTAACCTTAGTAGTAGAAACCCCGAAGAAATTAAACAAGAAACAAAAAGAAGCTCTGAAAGCCTACGCCGAAGCCTGCGGAGAGAAGGTAGACTAGTAAAAATTCATAAGAGAAGCGAATAATGCAGTATGGTCTGTAATAGGGGCAATCTGAGCCCGTCAGTACTTACTGAAAGCGAGCAAAGCGAAGCTTGAA
>NZ_CABSXI010000032.1:0-24327 GCF_902481605.1 uncultured Oribacterium sp.
GGATCGGGGAACCTTAGAGGATATGATAGAACCCTATTTGATTTTACAAGGTCTGATAGACAGAACCCCCAGGGGAAGGATTGCAACAAAACACGCGTATCAACATTTAGGACTGAGTGAAGCATAGGAAAAGGTGGAGAAAATGGCAGATAAAAAGACAATACAGGTCATTATTGACGGAAAAATTTATGTCCTAAGTGGGGAGAATTCCGAGTCTTATTTACATGATGTGGCAGATTATTTAAATCATAAAATTGAAAGCATCCGTAAGGAAATGTGGAATTATAATAAGCTGGAGGAATCTGTTCGATCCCTTCTGCTTCAGATTAACATTTGCGATGAGCTTTTTCAGGAGCGAAAAAAGGTGGAGGAGATGCAGGAGCTTTTGGATCAGGAAAAAAGCGAGAGCTACTCCTATAAGCACGACCTGGTAAAGACCAAGTTAAAGCTGGACGGGGTTTTACAGGAGTTGGAAAGTACCCAGAAGAAGCTTTTGGCTTTGGAAAAGAAGGAAGGAAAGGAAAAGACTTCTCATGAAAAGTCTACTCATGAAAAGTCTTCTCATCAGGGAAGCAATAAAGAGGAATAATCTTCTATAGGAATTAGGGGGTTAGAGAGAAGCCGTTTCTTCCGAATTTGGCTATAGCTAAGGATGGAGTAAGTAAGGATGCCAATCCAAAACAAAGAAAATATAAAAGAAAAAAAGCTTTATGAAGCAGAGCTTTTGGCCCCGGCAGCCTCCTTGGAAGTATGCAAGGTGGCTGTTTTTGCCGGAGCGGATGCCATCTATATGGGAGGACAAAAATATTCCGCAAGAGCCTTTGCCAAGTCTTCTTTATCGGAAGAGGATGAGCTTTTGGAGGCTATTCATTTTTGTCATCTTTATAATAAAAAGATTTATATGACCTTAAATACCCTCTTTAAAGAGGGAGAAAGAAAAGAGCTATTCAGCTATATGGATCCCTATTATGAAGCGGGCTTGGACGGGGTAATTATTCAGGATCTGGGTATTGGAAAAATGTTGGCTGAGGCCTATCCGGATCTTCCTCTTCATGCCAGCACTCAGATGACGGTACACACCAAAGAAGCCGTGGGCTTAATGGAAAAGCTGGGCATGGAAAGGGTTGTGCTCTCCAGGGAATGTTCCTTGGAGGATATCTCCGATATTGCCAAAGCTTCCCCCTTGGAGTTGGAGGTTTTTATTCACGGTTCCATGTGCTATAGCTACTCCGGAGCCTGCTTTATGTCTTCTCTTCTGGGAGGACGATCCGGAAACCGGGGAAGATGTGCCGGAACCTGTAGACTTTGTTATAGCAGTAAGGGGAAAAAAGGAAACTATCTGAGTATGAAGGATATGTTTACCCTGGATCTTTTGAAGGAGCTATTGGAGGCAGGCGCCTATTCTTTAAAGATTGAGGGAAGAATGAAGTCCGCTCTTTATACCGGAACAGTGGTTTCCATTTACAGAAAATATCTGGACTTGGCTCTTCAGGGAAGGTCCTATCAGGTTTCCGAGGAGGATAAAGCCCTCTTGAAAGAGGTTTATGACAGAGGAGGCTACAGCTCCTATCTGGAACAACATAACGGGGAGGATATGATTGCCTTCGGGGAAAAGCCCTTCCGAAAGGAAAAGGAAGAAGTGCTTTCCAAGCTGAAGCAGGAAATGGAAGAGAGAGAAAGAAAGATTCCTTTAAAGGGAAGCTTGCTCTTGTCCTATAACGAAGTTCCCCATTTTACTTTAGAGGGAGATGATGGACTTTTCATTTCCGTAGAAGGAAGCCAGCCTGTGGAAAAGGCTAAGGAAAAGGTGCTTTCCCGGGAACAGATTACAAAACAAATGAAGAAGATGGGAAATACGGAATTTTCCCTGGAAGAATTTTCGATTCTTGGGGAGGATGATATTTTCTATCCCCTTTCTTTCCTGAATCAGTTACGGAGAGACGGTGTAGAGAAAATGAGGGAGGCCATTCTTGGGCAGTATAGACGGAATCAAAGACTTGGGGGAAATTAGGGTTTCCATAGAAAGAGGAGAACAGCTTAAGGCTGTTCTTCAGTTTCCCTTTATTAAAGGAATTTATCTGGATGAAGGCGCATTTTCCGAGGAAGAACTCCTGAAATATCGTGGGGAGATTCAGAACAGCGGAAAATGGGCGGGACTTCGTTTTCGAAGAATTCAAAGAAGGGAAGACCGGGGAAGAAGCCCGAAGGATTGGATGGAAGAGGCGAAAAATGAAGAGGGTTTCCGTCATTTTCTCCTTCGTACCCTGGATCAGGTGGCTATGCTGCAGGATTTTCCGGATAGGCAGTTTTCCACCTGCTTTGACTACACCCTCTATAGCTATAATCAGGCTGCCATGGAGGTATGGGAATCCTTGGGAGCAAAAGAAATGTGCTTTCCCATTGAATTTCGGTTTCAGGAGGATATGGCCTTTTCCGAATGGGCAAGAAGTAGAGGAATCTCCACGGAGCTTCTTTGCTACGGACACCTTCCTATGATGGTCAGCGCCAACTGTATAGAAAAAACCAGAAATGGCTGTACCGGAGGAAACAATGTGGTGTCTTTACAGGATAGGCAGAACAAGAGTATGCCGGTTCGCCTCTATTGCAAATACTGCTATAATCAAATCTATAACAGCGATGTTTTATCCTTGTTGGGGCTGGAAAAGGAAGTGGAAAGGATCGGCGCCTCTTCTTTTCGCTTTGATTTTACGGTGGAATCGGAAAAGGAAATCCTGGAGCTTTTTCAGGGAAGGCCTTTAAAGCAGTTTACCAGAGGACATTTTCATAAAGGAATAGAGTAGGGGAGAAAAGATGGGTAGTCTTTTTAGTACATTTACGAAGATTGTATGTATGGTGTTGATGCTACTGTATTGTTACAGTCTGTTTCGAAACCTTTCCCTGGATTATGGGGATGGAAAACGAAGACTGGCAAAGTTTCTTTACCAGATTTTATTGTTCTTACATTTTCTTTGTCATGGGGTTTTGTTCTTCCATACGAAGGACTTCTTTTATCTGATGATGTATGGGGCGGAGCTGTTTTTTCTTCTGCTCTATCCCTTCCTTTGGAAGAAAATCTATCCTACCTTCAGCGAGACGCTCTTGTATAACCAGTGTCTTCTCTTGAGCTTGGGATGGATTATGCTGGAAAGATTAAATACGGATAAGGCTATGAAGCAGTTTGCCATTTCCGTGGCAGCCAGTTTCCTGGCTTTGCTTATTCCCTATTTCATCGATAAAATCTGGGACTTTCAAAAGGGAAGAATTGCCTTTGCGGTACTGGGGATTTTCCTGCTTTCCTTGGTCCTTATTGTGGGACGGGTAAGCTTTGGCGCCAAGATGAGTTTGAATTTCTTCGGCTTTTCCTTCCAGGCGTCCGAATTTGTTAAAATCAGCTTTGTTTTCTCCGTTGCAGGGTTTTTATCGGAGGAGCAAAATCAAAGAGGAATTTACAAGGCGGCAATTGTGGCTATGCTCCATGGCATTGTGCTGGTGCTGTGTAAGGACTTAGGCTCTGCCCTGATTCTTTTTATGGCCTTTTTGTTTATGCTTTATGTTTCCAGCAGCCAATTTTTGTATCTGGCTCTGGGCTTTGGGCTTTCCGCCCTGGCGGGCTTTGTATCCTATCATTTATTCTCTCATGTACGTACCAGAGTTTTTGCTTTTATGGATCCATGGAAGGATATTGCGGGAAAGGGATATCAGATTACCCAGTCTCTTTTTGCTATCGGTACGGGAGGCTTTCTCGGTTTAGGCCTTTTTCAAGGCTTGCCCAACAAGATTCCCATCGTGGAAAATGATTTTATTTTCTCCGCCTTGTCCGAAGAAATGGGAGGAATTGTGGCGATTTGCGTGATTCTCGTCTGTCTTTCCTGTTTTATGCAAATGATGATGATGGGAATGGACATGGAAAGCCTCTTCTATAAACTCATCTGTATCGGTTTAAGTGTGATTTATGTGATGCAGGTCTTTTTAACTATCGGTGGAGCCATTAAATTTATCCCCTCCACGGGAGTGACTTTGCCCTTTGTCAGCTATGGCGGTTCCAGTATGATTTCCAGTTGTATTCTTTTTGCCATCTTCCAATCTCTCTTTGTTATCCAAGGAAAGGAAGATGCCATGGATGAAGAGGAAGAAGAACAGCAGGCACCGAAGGGAAAGAGGAGAAGAGCCATTTATGAATAAGCTGAGAAATTCCGGAAGAAGGGTAAATTATGAAAAAGTATAATAATTCCAGAAGAAAGCCAAGCAACAGGGAGATGAAGGGAATTACCTATTTCTTTGTCCTGCTTTTCTTTTCCATGATTGTATATTTTTGTTATTTTATGCTGGTCTTGGCTCCGAATCAGATTTCCAGCCCCTACAATGCCAGAATTGATTATCTTTCTTCCAAGGTTATCAGAGGCAGTATCCTTTCTTCTGATGGAAAGGTATTGGCAAAAACGGAAAACGGGGAGGGCGGAGAGAAAAGGGTATATCCGGAGGGAATTGCCTTTTCCCATCCTATCGGCTACAGCAGTAAGGGGAAAACCGGGGTGGAGTCCATGGCGAACTTTTATCTGAGCCGTTCCAGTATTAACCCCTTACAAAAAATCATTAATCAGGCAGAGGAAATCAAGAATCCCGGAGATTCGGTAGTACTTAGCTTGAATTCTTCTTTACAATCCCTTGCCTATTCTTTGTTGAAGGATAAGAAGGGGAGTATTGTCTGTATGAATCCGAAGACCGGAAGAATTCTGGCGATGGTTTCCGCACCTTCCTTTACGGAAGAGGATATTCAGAACAACTGGGAAGCTCTTACTTCCTCCGACAACAAAGACGGAAATCTTCTGAACAGGGCGACCCAGGGACTTTATCCTCCCGGCTCAACCTTTAAGCTTTTGATGGCTTTAGAGTATATTCGGGAGCATCCTGCGGATTGGCAGAGCTTTAGCTATACCTGTAAGGGAGAATATGTGGATCCGGAGAATTCCTCCTATGTGGTGCATTGTTATAACGGAGAGGTTCACGGAAAGGTGGATTTGGAATCGGCCATTGCGGATTCCTGTAATTCCGCCTTTGCCAAGCTGGGAACGGAGATTGATCCGATTCGATTAAAGGCTTTGGCGGAAAGCTTCTACTATAATCAAAAAATAGATATTGGTTTGTCTGCCAATGCAGGGCAATTCACTTTAGCGGAGAATGCGGATGTTTGGGACAAGATGCAAACCGCTATCGGACAGGGGGCTACCCTTTGTACTCCTCTGCAAAACCTTTGCATGGTTTCCGCCATTGCCAATGGAGGAAATCTGGTCTATCCAAGCCTTCTTGCTTCAGTACAGAATGCCAATGGCACAACGGTAAAGGAGTTCCCTTATGGGGAGAGTCATAGCCTTCTTTCTCAGGGAGAAAGTGATGCCTTAAAGCAGTTTATGAGAAAGGTAGTCACGGAGGGAACCGCCAGTGCTTTACAGACGGATGCCTATAAGGTTTGCGGAAAAACCGGTTCCGCCCAGGTGAAGGTGGGAAGTGATTTAAAGACCAATGCCTGGTTTGTAGGCTTTGCCCCCATGGAGGATCCGGAGATTGCGATATCCGTTATTGTGGAAGAAGGAGAAACCGGCGGAAAGACCGCAGCGCCAATTGCCAGAAAGGTATTGGATCAATATTTTCATAAAGAAGGATAAAAAGGGTATTCCTTCCATAGCTCTAAAATTGTTTTACAAGAAGAAAAGAGCAGTTATAGGAGAATGAAGGTCATTTAAGGAGTCAATAGTTAGAGGAGTAGTAAGATGAGAAGAATACTGTCCTATATGGAAAAGGTGAAGGGGAAAAGTATTTTGGCCCCCCTGTTTAAGTGTCTGGAAAGTATGTTTGAGCTCTTTGTTCCTTTAGTTATTGCCGGAATGATTGATCAGGGAATCCGTAAGGAGAATATAGGGGTGATTTGGCATAGCCTTTTCCTGCTCTTAGTCTTAGCCTGCATTGGTTGCCTTACCGCTGTCATTGCCCAGTATTTTGCGGCAGAGGTAGCAATGGTGGTGGGAAAATCCTACCGTAGAGACTTGTTTCACAAAATTCTTTCTTTACCCTACAAAGATTACAATGAGCTTTCCGCATCTTCCTTGATTACCAGAATCGGTCCGGATATCTTTCAGATTGAATCTACGGTGAATATGGTGCTTAGGCTTTTAATGCGCTCTCCTTTTATTGTTGTGGGGGCTTGCATCATGGCCTTTCGAATCAGCCCCGGCCTATCGCTTTTGTTTTTTGTGGTATTGATTCTTTTATCCTTTGTAGTTTTCGGAATTATGGCTCTCACCATGCCCTTTTACAAAAAGATTCAAATCAGTTTGGAAAACATTACCAGAAAATACAGAGAAAATATAATGGGTATCCGTGTGGTACGGGCCTTTTGTCAGGAAGAGAAGGAAGAAGAGGAATTCCGGGAAAAGAACCAAAATTATACCAAGGTGCAGATTGCAGTGGGAAAGATTTCCGCTTTGTTGAACCCCATGAGTATGCTTCTGATTCAACTGGGGCTTATGGGCATTCTGTATTTTTCCTCAAAATTGGTCAATGACGGCAGGCTCTTTCAGGGAAATGTGGTGGCTCTGACCAACTATATGAGCCAGATTTTGGTGGAGCTTCTAAAGCTTGCCAATCTGATTATTTTGATGGTTAAAGCTTATGCCAGTATTAGCCGAATTGAAGAGGTGATGGAGCGAAAGAACGAAGAAGATCAGTCTGTTAACGATAAGGAAGCAGCTACTCTTTCAACAAGAAATCAAGCCACAGAAAAAGTGCAAAAGCAGGAGCTTGAAGCCAATGCTTCTTCTGACTCAAACAAGGCCGGTATCCTTCTAAAGAATCTTTCTTTTTCCTATGAAGTCGGAGAGGAGAGGGCTCTTTCCGATATCAGTTTTTCTTTAAAAGACGGGGAAAGCTTAGGAATTATCGGTGGTACAGGATCCGGAAAATCCACCTTGATATCTCTAATTTGTGGATTTTACGCGGATTATGAGGGAGAAATTTTCCTTTGGGGGAAGAATTTAAGAGATTATTCGAAAAGAGAACTTAGAGAAAGTATTGCTTATGTCCCTCAGAAGGCGGTACTTTTTTCCGGAACCCTTAAAGAAAATCTTCTTTGGAGAAAGCAGGAGGCAAAAGATGAAGAGCTTTGGAAAGCTTTGGAAATCGCCCAGGGAAAAGATTTTGTAGAGGAAAAGGGAGAGGGCTTGGATTTGTCTGTCAGTATAGAAGGAAAAAATTTTTCCGGTGGACAAAGACAAAGACTTTCTATTGCAAGAGCTTTGGTTGGGGATTCCAAGCTTTTAATTTTGGATGATTCCTCCTCCGCATTGGATATGCTGACAGAAAGAAAGCTGCGAACAGCATTGGAAGAATATCAAGGGGAAAAAAGCCTTTTGGTAATCTCCCAAAGAGTATCCAGTATCAGGCATTTCCCAAAGATTCTGGTTTTAGACCAAGGTAAGTTAATCGGACTGGGAAGTCATCAGGAACTTATGGAGAATTGTTCTGTATATCAGGAAATTTGTGCTTCTCAGAAGCAAGGAAAGGAGGCGTAATATGACCAGGCAAAACGGAACTGCAGCTGAGTCTTTTTGGAAACTTTTCGCCTTCATCAAACCTTATAAATTCAGCTTGCTTCTTTCCATTATTTCAGCTTTTCTCTCCGTAGTATTTTCCCTCTTTCTTCCTATCCTTTTGGGAAAAGCCATAGATAAGATTGCCGGAAAATCTGCAGTGGATTTTGCCGGATTGGGACAGATTTTAAAACTTATGTTGATAGTGCTTATCCTGGCAGTGGTTTTCCAGTGGATAATGAACCAAGTGAATACCTATTTAAGCTTTCATGTGATTGAAGATTTACGGAAGAAGGCTTTTTCTCATATTCAAGCCGTTCCTTTATCCTCCATTGATTCCAAGGAGCCCGGGGAGATTTTAAGCCGTTTAACTACAGACATAGAACAGATTTCACAGGGATTATTTGTTCTACTGAATCAGTTTTTGCAGGCGGTGTTCAGTATTTTGGAAACTGCATTTTTTCTCTTTCTTCTGGAATGGAGAATTGCTCTGATCCTTTTGGCGCTGACGCCTCTTTCCTTTTTTATCGCAAAGTTTATATCCAAGCGCGCTTACCTGTATTTTCAGAATCAGTCTGAGAGCAGAGGAGAAATCGCTGCCTTCAGTACGGAGGCTATCGGAAATGCGAAGCTTCTGAAGGCCTTTATGCAGGATGCCCCAAAAGAGGCTTTGTATCAGGAGAAAAATGAAAGACTTTCCCGATATAGTATGCAAGCAAATTTCTACAGCTCTTTGGTTAACCCCTTTACCCGTTTTTTAAATGCTTTAGGCTATGCTTTGGTTGGGGGAGTTGGAGCACTGTTTTGCTTACAAGGGACCTTAAGTATTGGGCAGTTATCCTCTTTATTGGCTTATGCCACCCAGTATGCTAAGCCCTTTAATGATATTACTTCCGTGATTACGGAAATTCAAAATGCTTTAGCTGCCGCATCCAGGGTTTTTGACTTTTTGGAAGAAGAGGAGATGATGCCAAAGGCGGAGAATAGGGAATTACCAAAGCCTGTGGCAGGATGCTTGGAGCTTTCCGGATTGTATTTCTCATACACGAAGGAGCAAAAGCTGATTCAAGATTTGAGCCTTTCCGTACAATCCGGACAAAACATTGCTATTGTTGGACCTACAGGATGCGGAAAAACAACCTTAATTAATCTTTTGATGCGATTTTATGAACCGAATCAGGGAAGCATTGCGATTGACGGAATGCCCTATGGCAGCCTTTCGGATCATAGCCTGCGTTCTGTATATGGCATGGTTCTACAAGATAGCTGGTTAAAGTCGGATACGGTTTTGGAAAATATTCGTTACGGTTCTCCGGAGAAGAGTAGAGAAGAGGTTATGGAAGCAGCTAAACGGGCAGGCTGCCATCATTTTATTTTACAGCTTGCAAAAGGCTACGATACAATCCTTCCGGAGGACGGAGGCAATCTATCCCAGGGACAGAAACAGCTCCTCTGTATTGCCAGAGTAATGTTAAGGGATCCGGCCATTTTAATTTTGGATGAAGCTACCAGCTCCATTGATACCAGAACGGAAGAGAAGGTACAAAGAGCTTTTCGGGAAATGCTAAAGGGCAGAACCGCTTTTATTGTGGCTCATCGTCTTTCTACGATTCAAAATGCGGATTGTATCCTGGTGATGAAGGATGGTAATGTCATCGAAAAGGGAAGTCATGAAGAGCTTTTACAGCAGAAAGGTTTTTATAAGAACCTATATGAAAGCCAATTTCAGGGAGCGGAGAATTGAATTTTGCCTACACTTGACAAGTTGTTAAATCATCCATAAAATTGCAAAGTTTAGAAAAATCAAACAGTAAACAGAAGAGTAAGCAATAGAATATGCGCTACATAGAGAAAACACAGTGCAAAACAGCGCATTGTAAATTCCATGCATAGTAAATTCTATGTACAGTAAGAGAAGGAGGGGGAAACAGTGCAAGAGGAAAAAGTCATGCAGGAAGATAAAATACAGGTATTGAAAATCCTGTCAAAATCCATTCGTGAATTTAAAAAAGACTCTATACTTTGTCCGCTATTGGTTACAGGAGAAGTCATTCTGGAATGTATGATTCCTTTTTTTACTGCTCAATTAGTGAATAGAATGAAGGAAAATGCCTCCATGCAGATGATTCTTCATTACGGATTAATCCTGGTGGTGATGGCCATACTTTCTCTTCTTTTCGGCCTTTGGGCGGGGAATTTTGCAGCTTCCGCCTCTACCGGTTTTGCCCGGAATATCCGAAAAGATATGTTCCAAAGAATTCAGGGCTTTTCTTTCGAGAATATTGACCGCTTTGAAAGCTCATCTTTGGTAACCAGATTAACCACAGATATCAGCAACGTACAGATGGCCTATATGATGCTGGTTCGTACTGCCTTCAGGGGACCTTTGATGGTGGTCTTTTCCTTTGTCGCAGCCTTCATGATGGGGGGCAGAATGGCTATTATTTTCTGTTTTGTGATTCCTATTTTGGCTATCGGTTTAATCCTTATTACCAAAAAAGCTATGAAGATTTTCAACGAAATCTTTAAGCGATACGATGCTTTAAATGAGTCTGTGGAAGAGAATATCCAGGGAATGCGGGTGGTGAAAACCTATGTCCGAGAGGACTTCGAGAAAGAGAAGTTTAATGAAAAGGCAGAGTCTTTGGCAAAGGACTTTATTTCTGCAGAAAAACTGATTGCCATTGCCAACCCCTTGATGCAATTTTGTCTTTTTGTGGTGGTTATCTTTGTCTTAAGCTTCGGTTCCTATCTGGTGGTCAGCACCGGTGGTGTTGATTTGGATGTAGGACAGCTTTCCGCCCTGTTAACCTACAGCTATCAGATTCTTTCCAGCCTTATGCTGGTGGCAATGGTCTTTGTGATGGTGGTAATTTCCGCTGCCTCCTCTCGAAGAATCGCTGAGGTTTTAACGGAAGACAGTACCATGAAGAATCCTGAAAATGGTATTAAGGAAGTAAAGGACGGCTCTATTGATTTTAATCATGTATTCTTTAAATATTCCAAGGATGCGAAAAAGAATGTTTTAACAGATATCTCCCTTCATATTCCCTCCGGACAAACAGTAGGGATCCTGGGAGGGACAGGTTCTGCAAAATCTTCTCTTACCCAGTTGATTTCCCGTCTTTATGATGTGACGGAGGGAGAAGTCTTGGTTGGCGGTGAGGATGTTCGAAAATACGATATTCAAGCTTTAAGAGATCAGGTGGCTGTGGTATTACAAAAGAATATTCTCTTTTCAGGAACAGTGGCGGAAAACCTTCGCTGGGGAAATCCAAATGCTACACAGGCTGAACTGGAAGAGGCCTGCAGACTGTCCCAGGCTGCAGAATTTATTGAAAGAATGAAGGACGGCTACGAAAGCCATGTGGAGCAGGGAGGAAGCAACTTCTCCGGAGGGCAGAAGCAAAGACTTTGTATAGCCAGAGCTTTATTAAAGAAGCCCAAGGTTTTAATTTTGGATGATTCCACTTCTGCAGTGGATACCAAAACCGATGCTTTTATTCGAAAGGGCTTTAAGGAATTCATTCCGGATACCACGAAAATCATTATTGCCCAAAGAGTTTCCTCTGTAATGGATGCGGATCAGATTCTGATTATGGACAAGGGAGAAATCATTGCCAGAGGTACTCATGAGGAACTTATGGAGAATTCTCCGATTTACAGAGAAACCTATGAGTCACAGAACAGAAAGGAGGTAGAGAATGGAGAATAAGGGAAGACCAAAGAATTTTATGAAGACCTTAGGCAGAATCATAAAGGACTTATTTTCCTTTTATCCAACACTTCTGCCTATTACTCTTTTGTTTATTGTAATTAATGCGGTAGTAACCTCTATTCCGGCTATTTTCCAGCAAAAGATTATCAGCCTGATTGAAACCGTTTATAAAGAAGGAAATTGGAATGCGGTATCCTCCGATATTTTAAGATTGGTTGGGATTTTGCTGGTATTTTACACAATCTCCTTGATTTGTGCCTATTGCTACAATATGAACATGGCGACCATTACCCAGGGATCCTTAAAACAGTATCGACAGAAACTCTTTAATCATATGCAGGATCTGCCCATTGCTTTTTTCGACCAAAATAAAACCGGGGACATCATGAGTCATTATACCAATGACATTGATGCTATGAGACAGTTCATCTCCATCTGTATTCCTCAGGCTATTTCTTCCTTGATTACGGTAATTACGGTAGTTTCCATTATGCTGTATTATTCCCTTTGGCTTAGCCTTATGGTGCTTTTAGGCTCCTTCTTTATGCTTCGAATCATTAAGGTAATTGGAGGAAAATCCAGTCATTACTTTGTTCGTCAACAGGAGGAGCTGGCTCGTTCCGAAGGCTTTATTCAGGAAATGATGAATGGACAGAAGGTGGTTAAGGTCTTTAACCATGAGGAGAAGAGTATACAGGATTTTGACCGCTATAATGACGAACTGTTCCGGGTTTCCAACGAAGCCAACCGTTACTCCAATGTGATTATGCCGATCTTAAACAATATCGGAAATATCCTTTATGTTTTGGTTGCCATTGTGGGAGGCGCACTTTTGGCTTTCCATGCACCGAACATTTCCATTTCCGGATTAAGCTTAAGTATTGCCATTGTCATCCCCTTCCTGAATATGACCAAGCAGTTTGCCGGTGTAATAGGACAGATTTCCTCTGAGGTCAATGCCGTGGTTATGGGTGTTGCCGGTGCAGGTCGTGTTTATCAAATGATTGATGAAGAGGTGGAAGAGGATGAAGGAAAAGTTTGCCTTGTAAATTGCTCCCATGAGGGAGACCGTTTAGTAGAAAGCAATAAGAGAACAGAGCTCTGGGCTTGGAAGAGTATTTTACCGGACGGAAGCATTTCCCTGAAAGAACTGAAAGGGGATATGGAACTAAAGGGAGTGGATTTCTCCTATGATGGAAAGCGAAAGATTCTAAAGAATATTGATGTCTTTGCAAGACCGGGAGAAAAGGTAGCCTTTGTAGGTGCTACCGGTGCAGGAAAAACCACCATTACCAACCTTTTGAACCGCTTTTATGATATTCAAAAAGGAGAGATTATCTATGACGGCATCAATATCCGGGATATTGCCATTTCGGATTTAAGGAGATCTATTGCCGTTATCCTACAGGATACCGTACTCTTTACCGGAACTGTAATGGAGAATATTCGTTATGGAAAGCTGGATGCTACGGATGAGGAATGTATTGCGGCGGCAAAGCTTGCGGGAGCGGATGATTTTATTACAAGACTCCCTAAGGGCTACGATACGGAATTAAGTGCAAATGGGGGCAATCTTTCTCAGGGGCAGAGACAGCTCTTGTCCATTGCCAGGGCGGCGGTAAATGATCCCCCTGTTCTAATCATGGATGAAGCTACCAGCTCTATTGATACCAGAACGGAGGCTATTGTTCAAAAGGGTATGGATGCTTTAATGGCAGGAAGAACCGTTTTTGTCATTGCCCATAGACTTTCTACCGTACAAAACTCTGATGTCATTATGGTTTTGGAACAGGGAGAAATTATTGAACGAGGCAGTCATAAGGACTTGATTGCGGCAAAAGGAAAGTACTATCAGCTCTATACCGGTGCCTTTGAGTTGGAGTAAGCTTACAGTTTCTGTAGCTTTAGAGCGAAATAAGCTTGAAGTTTTTGTATCGTAGAAGCGGAATAAGCTTGTATTTCGCTCTTGCCATGGAGAAAGAAGCTGTGCTATACTGCGGGGGATGCCACAATAGCACAGTCGGTAGTGCATCTGATTCGTAATCAGAAGGTCACCAGTTCAAGTCTGGTTTGTGGCCTCTCTTTAGCGGGGAAGCAGAGTAGGCTTCCCTGCTTTTTTATTCATAACGAGTATCGATTGCAAAGTGTGCGATATCTCGTTTCATTGGTGATTTTTTTTGAGTAAAACGGTCGATAGATAAAATAGGGAGTTGAAAAAGATATGGAAGTGCAGAAAAAGGAAG
The DNA here is from genome assembly GCF_902481605.1 of uncultured Oribacterium sp. NCBI lineage: Bacteria > Bacillati > Bacillota > Clostridia > Lachnospirales > Lachnospiraceae > Oribacterium > uncultured Oribacterium sp. Next base: position 13,545 of record NZ_CABSXI010000032.1, read on the forward strand.
AAAAGAAAACAAGCATGGAGCCGGAGCCTTCTGAAGCAAAGGAAAAGCAGAATTTGGCAGATAAGAATGGTTCACCGGAAGGGGAGAAGAGAAAGGAACAAAAGAGAGTCCTTATCATTCTTCTTCTTGTATGTTTAATGGCAGCTTTATCTTTTTTTCTTCCAAAGGCTTTTGCCAAAAAGGATGCCAGAAAGGTACAGATTCTAAAAAACGGAATTGTTCTGATTGAAAAAAATCTCTCGGAAAACAGCAAAATTTTGATTATGGATAACGAGGCCAGAGAAGTGGACTTTAAGGAAAATCTGGCATCCCTTTCCGAAGATGAGGTAAATCCTGCAAAACATGAGGTGAACTTTATAGAAATTAAGGATGGAAAGGTGCTTTGTACCGAATCCAACTGTAATAATCAAATCTGTGTACGGACCCCGGCCATCAGTGTGGAAAATCCGGACCTGCCCATTGTGTGTCTGCCCCATGGCTTAATCATTCAAATTATTACAAAATCCTAACATTTCCCCGGATTAGCTTACAAATCTCATTTCGAACTTGCGAAAAAAGAAGCTATGCTTTATCATGCAGATGTATCATTTTATTAAAAAAGGAAAAGAAAATGAAGAAGAATTGGAAAATTTTAGTAGTGAACTCTATTTGTCTGATTTCTCTTTTTTCTGCCATCCCGGCTTATGCAGGTCGTTGGCAGAAGGGAAACGGCAAGAACAGCAATAAATGGTGGTACAATCATCAGGATGGAACCTATCCAAAGGCTACCTGGGCTTGGATTGACGGTAACGGTGACGGCATTGCAGAGTGCTATTATTTTGATGCCAACGGATGGCTAAAGTCCAATACCACGGTGGAGGGATATAAGGTAGATACTACCGGTGCCTGGCTTAAAGATGGTGTTGTGCAGGTGAAGGCTATCGGAGAAGCGGGAGTTTATACCAACGGTAAGAGCGAGTCCAGCTCCGGAACCATTGATGTGATGGGTTCTGACTTGGATTTGGGAACAGCAGTTTCCGATCAGGAAAACCAGAAGCCTTCTGTGGAGAAAAAGAGCTCCGCTTCCAAGAAGGCAAGTGCAAAGGAAGAAAAGAAGAGCGGACAGGATGTTCTGGAGGTTTCCGGCTCTTATTCCGGCCCCGAAGTGGAAGGGGACAGCAATCTTGCAACGGAAAAACCTGCTAAGAATAAGGCTGAGAATTTCAGCGGAAATGTTGGAAACAGTGCACAGGATTTAAAGAAGTCCGAGGCAACGGAGTTAATCAGCTATGCCCGTTCCTTCATTGCAGTACTTCCCTATAAGGTGGCAGGAACTTCTCTTAGTACCGGTGCGGATTGTTCCGGATTTACCCAGGAGGTATTTAAGAAATTCGGTATTTCCATCCCCAGAGATTCCCGTTCCCAGTATGCTTCTGCGCAGAAGATTTCCGCGGAAGAGTTAAAGCCCGGCGATTTAGTATTTTACGGTTCCTCCCCAAGTACCATTTATCATGTGGGAATTTATTCCGGAAACGGAACCATTATCCACTGTACAAGAACCGGTGACTTTGTTCGAGAGCACGATGTTTTCTACAAGAAGCCATACGGATACGGAAGATACACAAAATAATTTTCTTTTCTTCAATTCTATAGATAAAAAAACAGCAAAAAGATCGATAGATTCGGCTCATACGGATTTATCGGTCTTTTTTCATGTTCTTAACGAGATATCGCACGCGTAGTGTGCGATATCTCGTTTGAAACTTTTTGACATTTTTTCAGTTTCATTTCAGTAACCCTTTCTATACTGGGGCTATCTCAAAAAGAAAGGAGATGTTGAAATTGAAAAAGCAGAACATATTCTTTTTGGGAACAAGAAAAGGATGAAAAAGGGAATCTATGGAAAAATGAAGAAGGATTATTTTAGGGAGAATTATTTATCTGAAGAGTACAGAAAGGAAAAGAAAAAAATGAAGAAGAAAATGAAGGTAAATTACAATAAGCTTGCAGTCTTGGCTTTAGGTCTGGGATTAAGTAGCATTATGGTGGCCTGTGGAAGTACAGCCAATGCAGCACAGAATAAAACAGTGAGCAACAACACACAAGCTACAAGCCAAAAGTCGGCAGAAAAGTCTACGGGAAGTGAAACGAAGATTACCGTGGAAAACGGAGAGATTAAAACCAACGGAAATGGCGTTTTTGTAGAGGGAAAAATCATTACTATTTCCGCTGCGGGTAACTATAGACTTTCCGGAAATTTGGAGGATGGTCAGGTGGTGATTGCGGCGGGAGATACACATAAGGTCAATTTGATTTTGGATAACTTCAGCATCAGCAATAAGGAAACAGCTCCGATTTATGTGAAGACCTCCGGGGATTTCACCCTAACTCTGGCAGAGAATTCCAAGAACTCCGTAGAGGATCTTAGAGAAGCCAATACCACAGAAGACAGCAATTCCAATTCTTCCAATAATAAGACAGAGGATATTCCCGATGCGGCAATTTACAGTAAATCTGATTTAATATTAAGCGGAAGCGGTAGTCTGGACGTCAAAGGAAATTATGAGGACGGAATTCATGGTAAAGACAGCTTAACGATTGAAGGCGGAAACTATACTGTCGAGGCTACAAAGCACGGCATTAATGGTAAGGATAATCTGACGATCAATGATGGAAGCTTTACGATTACTGCAGGACAGGACGGTTTTAACACCAATGGAGATATGACGGTATCCAAGGGAAGCTATACTCTTTCCGTTTCTGACGACGGTATGCATGCTGACGGAAAGCTGGTGGTAAATGAAGGAACGGTAAATATCGAGAACTCCAACGAGGGACTGGAGGGCGCTTCTATTGATATTAATGGAGGTACGATTACCGTAAAGTCTCAGGACGACGGTTTAAATGCGGCCAGCGATAACAGTTCCGGAAACGAATTTGCGGCACAGGAAGGAGTATATATCAATATCAATGGCGGTACCCTTCGGGTAAATGCAGGAGGTGACGGTCTGGATTCCAACGGAGACTTAAACATTAGCGGCGGAACTCTTATAGTAGATGGCGCCGGACACGGAAACGGACCCTTAGATTACAATGGAACAGGAACCATTACCGGAGGTACGGTTTTGGTAGCCGGAAATAACGAAATGTTCCAGACCTTTGACGGAAACAGCTCTACCCAGGCCTTTATGGTAGATTATCTCAGCAATAATCAAAATGCGGAAACTGCAATTAAAATTAGCGACAGTAACGGAAAAGAAATCTTCAATGTTTCCGATTTACAAAATAGCTACGGCGTAGTACTGTTCTCCTCTCCGGATCTTAATAATAATCAGAGTTATAAGCTTTCCGTAGGCGAAAATACAGAAGAATTTACCGTAAGCTCTATTGCCAATACCCTGGGAAACAGTAATGCCATGGGTGGTGGAATGGGACAGGGCGGTGCTCCAAACGGAGGCTTTAACGGCGGACAAAATGGAGGACAGAATGGCGGAGGTCCACAGGGCGGTCCCCCAAGCGAAGGATTCCAAGGCGGCATGAACGGCGACCAAGGAAGACAAGGGGGCAGAGGGCAAGGTCATCAGAATGGCAACCAAGGAATGCACGGAGATAGAGGTCAAGGAATGCCCGGCGAAATGGGTGAATTCCCCGGTGGAGATGGCAACAACTTCCCCGGTAATCCCCCCGGTGACAATGGCATGGGAATGCCTCCAATGAATAATGGCAACCAGGCGATGCCCGGTGGCAGAGGTCAGGGTGGTATGAATGGTGGTCAAGGAATGCCCGGCAGAATGGAGCGAGGGGGGATGAATGGAAACCAGGGTATGCCCGGAGGTGGAAGTCGGGGTGGAATGAATGACCGGCAGGGAATACCTCCAATGAACAATAATCAAGGGGAAGAAAAAGCTAATAAGTTCAGAAATAAATCCGCTAAACAATCCGGAAACAGTTCTGAGAATAAGTCTGACATAAAATCTAAAAACAGCTCCCCACAAAATAATTCCGGAAACAAACCCGCAGATGGAAATACAATTAAATAGCTTGAGGAGATAAGTTCTATTTTTCCTTTACAAGTTTTTCTGAATTGGATATGATGTTATGGATTATATCAAGCTATTTCAGAACGATGAAGGAAAGGAAAACTATGAGTTTATTCTCCATAAAGAAAAATACAAAAAAGACTAAGAAGGTGTTTGTAAGCATCCTGTTCCTTAGTCTTTTTTGTCTGTCTATGATATTTACCGCCTTTGCAGGACCGGGGGAGCTATATCAGAAAAAACTGGAATCCCAAAGTTCTACATCCAGTAACGATGCTGAGATTCGAATCGGAAAAAAGCTTTTCCAAACAGAGATCGGAAAAAAGGAAGAACAACTTCTTGTAATGCTGGACCATGAATTGAGCCTTTGGAACAAGGGAGAGGATCGCTATTATTTACAGTGGAAAACATACAACGGCTATGGCAGAAACGGTTTGAAAGAAGGAACAGAAAGAAAGGAAGGAGACGGAACCACTCCTTTAGGTGCTTATCCTATTTCCTTTGCCTTCGGCTTTCCAAGCTCTGTGAATACCAAGCTTCCTTATAAGCAGATTCAAAAGACTTCCTATTGGTCCGGAGAGAAAAATACTTACAATACCTGGGTGGAAAGTCCTACGAAGATTACCGGGGAAAGATTGTATTCCTATAAGATTTGCTATGAAAAGGCTTTGGCCATCGGATTTAATCAAAATCCCGTAGTATTTGGTAGGGGCTCCGCTATTTTCTTACATATCAAGGCGCCGGATACCTGGGAGAGCTCCGGCTGTATCACCATTGAAAAGCAGGCGATGGAAGACTTACTTCCTTTACTAAAGGAAAAGCTGAGTATTATTACCTTACAAAAAGAGGATGAACTTCAAAAGTATTAAAATATTCGGAAGCATCTAAAGAGCTTTAAAAAGTATAATAGTTTTTGAAGAGCATTTAAGCTTTTAAAGAGCATTTAAGCTTTTAAAGCGTTTTAAGGCATTTTTATAAAATGTTGCAAGGAACTATGGAATGGAATCCACAGTATTGAAGGAGGAGAAATGGATAACAAGAAAAAACGTTTGATTCGGGACTATTGTTATATGATTATAGGCTCCCTATTAATTTCCATTGCCTCCAAAAATATTTATGATCCGGCAGGATTAATTATCGGAGGAGTTTCCGGTATATCCATTATCCTTCGACACTTATTCGGTCTGCCCTTGTGGTTAAGTAATACCGTTATTAATATTCCGCTTTTTGGTCTTGGATATCTCACTAAGGGATGGAAATTTATTGCCAGAACCATATTTGCCACCATGCTATGCTCCTTTATTTTGTATGTACTTCCGGATTATACTCTGATTCCTGCAGATGATTTATTTTTAGACTCTGTGATTGGTGCCATTCTTATGGGAATTGGCTGCGGCTTGGTCTTTGCGGCATCCAGCACTACCGGTGGAACGGATTTGATGGCTGCGATTATTCAAACTCGCTTTAAGCATATATCCATTGCGAAGCTTTTACAGTTCTGCGACGGTGCTGTAGTGCTTTGGGGATTACAGCTCTTTGGGGTAACCAAGGCCTGCTATGCCATTGTATCCGTATATGTTTTCACCAAACTTTGTGATTCCTTTATTGACGGTATGCACTTTGCTAAGGCGGTTACTATTATTTCCAATAAGGGAGAGGAAATTTCTCAATGGATTATGAAAGAGCTGGAACGAGGCGTTACCGGTATTGATGCGAAGGGAATGTATACCAGACAGGGAATTACCATGCTGTACTGTGTGCTGAGTCCAAGAGAGGTGACCAGAGTGAAGGACCAGGTTTACAGTATGGATGATAAAGCATTCTTTATCATTTCCGATGTGCGAGAAGTACATGGCGAGGGTTTTATCAATCATAATGAAGATTAAAAGCATTACCATTCGTAAATCCAAAAATATTGTATTGCTTATCTTGGCAGGATTGGTGCTTCTATCCTGCCTTTTTCAGTATCCGGATTTTTCTTATCTAATGAGTTTTCCTGTAGAGAAGTATTTTTCCATGCTTTCCATTCTGCTTCTATCCGTGTATTTGATGGAAAGCCAATATTTGCATCATTTGGTGTACAAGCAGTTAAATCGCAGTAAAACAAGAAAAGGCTTATCCCGCAGACTGATTTTCTTTAGCTTTCTATTTTCTACCTTTTTTGGAGATACTTTGAGTCTGTTTGTGATGATTCCCATCACATTGGACAGCCTGGGAAAAGAAAAGAATTGTAAATATCTTCTGGTGCATACTCTGGTTCTACAGGTTTTAGCCGGAGAGATCGGAAGCTTTCTCTTTCCCTACACCAGCCTCTCTTCCCTATATTTGTTTTTGGAATATGGCTATAGCTTTCTGTCCTTCTTACGGATTAGCTTTATCTTCTTCCTTTTTGGAGGAATCTTTTTGCTTCCCTATGTACTCATTTTTAAAGAGGAAGAAAATGCCGTATTTCAGGGAAATTTCAGGGAAAGCAAGCTGGATGCCAATGCTCTGATTCATTTTTCCCTGTTTTCCCTTTTAATATTCTTATCTTATCTTCGGATTATTCCGATTCTTTTGCTTTTTCCCGTCCTTATCTTTTATACGCTTATTTTTCGAAGAAGAATATTTTTAAAGCTGGATGGCTTTCTTTTTCTCTTTCTCTTTTTGATTTTGTTGTTAAAGGAAAGTACCTATCATAGTGCATTGCTTAGTCGCTTATTTGGAGAATGGATTCTGGCCCATGAGACTAGTCGAGGCTTTATCCTATCGGAAATTTTCACAAGACTTCCTGCCGCTGTACTGTTGTCCTCCTTCAGTACCAAGGGAAGACAGCTGATTGTGGCTTCCATACTATCCACAATTCATCCCTTGGCGTTAAACTATAGCAGTATTATGGCTATTGTTTTCTTGCGAAGAGCGAAGCTTGTAAACCTGAAGCTTTTTCTTTTGCATTATCTGATGGTGCATGGGCAAATGCTGATTATTCTGTTGTTTTTGGCATTTTTCACCGGTAATTTTTAGGAGAGATCATGAAGTATTATTTTGCTCCATTGGAATCCATTACAGGCTATCCTCTTAGGAATGCCCATAGAGCTTTGTTTCCGGAAACGGACGCTTATTTTAGTCCCTTTATTTCTTCCAATGAGGAAGGGCATTATACCGGAAGAATTGAACGGGATTGTGCAGTAGAGAACAATAATGACTTAGTGCTGATTCCCCAAATTATGGGAAATCGTCCGGACTTTGTCCATGCGACTATGGAATATCTGGAGAGTTTGGGATATCGAGAGTGTAATTTAAATCTGGGCTGTCCCAGCGGAACCGTGGTGGCTAAAGGGAAAGGCTCCGGCATGCTTAGAAATCCGATGTTATTGGAAGACTTCTTTCAAGAGCTTTTTTCCTTGTTGAAGGATTCAAAAATGAGAGTCTCTATAAAGACAAGGATAGGTTTAAATACAGAAGGAGAATGGGAAGAGCTTTTTGCGGTATTCAATCATTTTCCTTTTTCGGAAATCATCGTTCATCCCAGAACCCAAAAGCAGTATTATTCCGGCCGAGTGAATTTACATTGTTTTCAAAATATTTGTAAATGCTCTAAGCTTCCCCTTGTATATAATGGAGATGTGGAAACAAAGGAGGATATTTTGTTCCTACAGGAACATTTCCCCGGGATACAGGGAATTATGTGCGGTCGAGGGCTCCTGTCCAATCCGGCTCTTTTTCGGGAAGTTCGAGGCGGAAAGGTATTGGAGGAAGGAGAGTTTAAGAATTTTCTCAGTTTGGTGGAAGAGAATTTTGCCAAAGAAATTCAAGGAGAAAGAAATATATTGGCAAAGTACAAAGAATTTTGGAGCTATTTTGCCAAGTCCTATCAAGGCGGTGAAAAAGGCTTAAAGGAGGTTCGAAAGGCTAAAAATTTGGCGGAATACAAGGCGGCCAAATATCGCTTTTTTGCAGAAAGCCATTTTCAAGTAAGGGAGGGATTAAGCCTATGCTTTTAGAGTATCCTCTTTTTTATCCGGATTTTGCCTGTATAGGGAAAACTTGCAAAGACAGCTGTTGCAAAGACTGGTTAATTGACATTGATTGTGATACTGCGGAAAAGTATCAAAAAATGGGCGGTGCTTTAGGAGAGAAGCTTAGAAAGAAGCTCCATAAAAAGGACGGCGAATTTTATTTTGAGGTGGAGAAGGATGGAAGATGTCCATTTCTTCAGGAGAATGGTCTTTGCGAAATCCAGAGAGAAAAGGGAGAAGAGGAACTTTCCAAGGTCTGTGATGCTTATCCCAGAAAAGAATATATTGTTCATCCTTATATGCAGCTTGATCTGCATTTATCCTGTGAAGAGGCAGCTAAGGCTATCCTGTCCTGGAAAGGGGAACTGATTAGGGAAGAGTTGGAGGATGAAAGAATTTCCGAAGTGGAGGATATTCCGGAAAACGGCTTTGACCACAACGGACGGAATGAACTTCTGGTTTCTCTTTTGGCTTTTCGCCAAGGTCTTTGGGAGGCCTTACCCGACTTTCCTAAGGATATTCATGGATTTTTTGCGGAGCTGAAAACGGTATTTTTACAGGGAGAAGAGCTTTTGTTTTATGAAAATAAGGCTTTTCCGTATGATGAAGAGCTGGAAGCTTTGGAAAACGGACTCAGGTCGTCGTTTTTTTCAGAGGAAAGCTTTAGAGAATATTGCAAAATGAATGAGGAAATTCAAGGGAGAGGCGAATTGTGGAAGAGTTTTCTGACAATTTTTCATAGGGCGGAAAAGGATTTGCCGGAAAAAATGCAAAGCCTTTATGGAGAAAGAGAAACGGTTTATTTGGAAGAACTCTGTCGATATTATACTTTCCGCTATTTAATGACGGGGCTAAAGAAGAAATCCATTCTACCTTTATTCCATCTTATCAGAAAGAGTATTCTTTGGATGGCTTATACGGAACTGCTCTTGCAATATTTTGCAAAGGAAGAGGAGAAAAAGCTTTTCTTCTATGGAGAAAATGAGAGTTTTCGCAGGGTAGCGGTATTTTTTTCCAAAGAGGTGGAACACCAAAAAAAGAATATGGATTTATTTCTGGGATAAAGAAGAAAAAAATAGATGCAAAAATTCCAAAAAGCAGTATAATAGCTTTTTTGTTGTAGGGGATTTGAAGTGGATTTCATGCAAAAGGAAGCTTCAGAAAAGAGCTTTTTGAAAAAATTAGCAGAGTAAAAAATAGGAGGGAAAGATGGACAAGATCGGTTTTGATAATGACCAGTATTTAAAAACCCAGTCAGAGCATATCAAGGAAAGAATTGCGAAGTTCGGCGGAAAGCTTTATCTGGAATTCGGCGGAAAACTTTTTGACGATTATCATGCCAGCAGAGTGTTACCGGGATTTCATCCGGATAGTAAGATTAGGATGCTGGGGGAGCTTAAGGATGATGCGGAAATCGTGATTGCTATCCATGCCGGGGATATAGAGAAGAATAAGGTCAGAGGCGATTTGGGCATTACCTATGATATGGACGTGCTTCGTTTAATTGACGCTTTCCGGGGTTATGGTCTTTATGTGGGTTCTGTGGTTTTAACCCGTTTTGCCGGACAGGAAAGTGCCATTGCTTATCAGCAGAAGCTGGAGTCTTTGGGAATTAAGGTCTACCGTCACTATTCCATTCCTTCCTATCCCTCCAATGTTCCCCTGATTATCAGTGACGAGGGCTTCGGAAAAAATGATTATATCGAAACCTCCCGCTCCTTGATTGTGGTAACAGCACCGGGACCGGGTTCAGGAAAGATGGCAGTTTGTCTTTCTCAGCTTTATCAAGAGCATAAGCATGGGGTAAATGCAGGATATGCCAAGTTTGAGACCTTCCCGATTTGGAATATTCCCTTGCAGCACCCGGTAAACCTGGCCTATGAAGCGGCTACAGCAGATTTAAATGATATCAATATGATTGACCCGTATCATTTGGAGGCTTACGGTGTAAGCACCGTAAACTATAATCGTGATGTGGAGGTCTTTCCGGTCTTAAAGGCCATGTTTAATAAAATTTACGGAAGCTCTCCCTACCAGTCACCTACGGATATGGGAGTCAATATGGCCGGAAACTGTATTATCGATGAGGACGCGGTTTGTAAGGCCTCTCAACAGGAAATTATCCGAAGATATTATGCGGCTTTGGTAGAAAAAAGAAAGGGAAGCATTTCTTCTGATATAGTGGAGAAGGAAGAGCTTTTAATGGAGAAAGCCAATATCAGTATTGCGGACCGTCCCGTTGTTGCTGCTGCAAAACAAAAGGCGGAACTGACCAATGGCCCCGCTGCCGCAATTTCTCTTCCGGATGGCAGTATTGTTACCGGAAAGACCACTCCTTTATTGGGAGCCTGTGCAGCCATGCTGCTTAATGCATTGAAAAAATGTGCGGGACTTCCGGATGATTTAAAGGTGATTTCTCCGGAAATCATCGAGCCTATTCAGCATTTAAAGGTGGAGCATCTGGGAAATCATAATCCAAGACTTCATACCGATGAGATTTTGATTGCTTTAACAATTTCCGCCAATACGGATGAAAATGCGGAGAAGTGTATGGAGCAGCTGGCACAGCTCAATCAGTGTGAAATGCATTCCACAGTGATTCTTTCTCAGATTGATGAAAAAACCCTTGGAAAATTGGGAATTCGTTTAAGCTGTGAGCCACAGTATCAAAATAAAAAATTATTCCATTCCTAAACATCGGATGCGTAAAGGGAATCAGTACAATAGAGCTATCCTACATTGTTTACCGGATACATAATTTAGAAAAAA
>NZ_CABSXI010000033.1:0-23854 GCF_902481605.1 uncultured Oribacterium sp.
AGAAGTAAAATCTACTGGGGAATAGATGAGTAGAATTTACTTTTTCATTTTTGAAGGGAAATACAGCAATAGCATTTTGTGGAAAAATCTTCCTTCTTATGGTATAGTTCCGAATGATTCTATTGCATGAAAGATGAGTTTTATGGGGGATATGCCTTAGATTTAGGAAAGGCCCCCCCTATTCCTTCTTTATAGGAGACAGAATGGAAAAAATTAAGCAAGAGCGAATTCGCAATTTTTGTATTATCGCCCATATCGATCACGGAAAATCCACTTTGGCGGATCGTATCATTGAAATGACGGGCACCTTGACGGAAAGAGAGATGCAGTCTCAGGTTCTGGACAATATGGACATTGAGCGGGAACGAGGAATCACCATCAAATCCCAGACCGTTCGTATTGTGTATAAGGCGGAGGATGGGGAAGAATACATCTTCAATCTTATCGATACTCCCGGACACGTGGACTTTAACTATGAGGTAAGCCGTGCATTGGCGGCCTGTGACGGTGCTATTTTGGTGGTGGATGCCACACAGGGAATTCAAGCCCAGACTTTGGCCAATACCTATTTGGCCTTAGATCATAATCTGGAAATTATTCCGGTCATCAATAAAGTAGACCTGCCCTCTGCGGATCCGGATCTGGTAGCCCATGAAATTGAGGACGTTATCGGGCTTGAAGCCCTGGATGCTCCCCGAATTTCCGCGAAAACCGGTTTGAATGTGAAAGAGGTATTGGAAGCGGTGGTAAAGCGTCTTCCTCCTCCCGGCGGTTCTATTGAGAATCCCTTGCAGGCCTTGGTTTTTGACTCCTTATATGACAGCTATAAGGGAGTTATCATTTTCTGCAGAATTAAGGAAGGTAGCGTTAAAAAGGGCAGCAATATTCGTTTCATGGCCACCGGTGCGGAATTTACCGTAACAGAGGTGGGAACCTTTGCGCCGGGACAGTTTATCCCCGGGGAGGAATTGACTCCCGGTATGGTAGGCTATATTACCGCATCCATTAAAAATATCCGGGATGCCAGGGTGGGTGATACGGTCACCACTGTGGATAAGCCTGCGAAGGAAGCCCTTCCCGGTTATAAGAAGGTGCAGTCCATGGTATACTGCGGAATCTATCCCTCCGACAGCCAGAAATATCCGGATCTTCGGGATGCTTTGGAAAAGCTGCAATTAAATGACGCGGCACTGAATTATGAGGCGGAAACCTCTGCGGCTTTGGGCTTCGGCTTTCGCTGCGGATTTTTAGGCTTACTGCATCTGGATGTGGTACAGGAAAGATTGGAAAGAGAGTACGACTTGGATCTGGTAACCACGGCGCCCTCCGTTATTTACCATGTGTATAAGACGGACGGCTCCATGATGGAGCTGACCAATCCTTCCAATCTTCCGGATCCGGCGGAGATTGCCCATATGGAAGAGCCCATTGTGGAGGCGGAAATTATGGTGACCTCGGAATTTGTGGGCGCCATTATGACTCTTTGTCAGGAGCGAAGAGGCATCTATAAGAGTACGGAATACATTGATCAAACCAGAGCGGTTTTGAAGTATGATTTACCCTTAAACGAGATTATCTATGACTTCTTTGATGCACTAAAATCCAGGAGCCGGGGCTATGCAAGCTTCGACTATGAATTAAAGGGCTATCAGGAAGGTAAGATGGTGAAGCTGGATATTTTGGTGAACAAGCAGCAGATTGATGCCCTTTCCTTCATTGTCCACGCAGGCTCTGCCTACGAAAGAGGAAAGAAAATGTGTGAGAAGCTGAAGAATGAAATCCCCAGACAGCTTTTTGAGATTCCCATTCAGGCGGCAATCGGCGGTCATGTGGTGGCAAGAGAAACTGTGAAAGCCCTTCGTAAGGACGTTTTGGCTAAGTGCTACGGCGGAGATATTTCCCGAAAGAAGAAGCTTTTGGAGAAGCAGAAGGAAGGAAAGAAGCGTATGCGACAGTTCGGTAACGTGGAAATTCCCCAAAGCGCTTTCATGTCCGTGCTAAAGCTGGATGAGGACTAGACGGCATTTTTTCCATTCATTTTGAAACAATATTAATAATAGTAAGAAAAGTAGACGAGAATAATAGGAGGAGTAAGAAGATGGCAAAGAACTTGGATTACGCAAACATTGGGTTCGCATATCATAAAACCGATAAGCGTTACATTTCCTATTGGAAGGAGGGGGCTTGGGATGCAGGCTGTCTTAGCGAAGACAGTAACGTGGTGCTCAATGAGTCCGCAGGAATTCTGCAGTATTGCCAGCAGGTGTTTGAAGGCTTAAAGGCCTATCGCTGGAAGGATGGCTCCATCGTCTGCTTCCGTCCGGATATGAATGCGGAAAGAATGTTTCATTCCGCTGAATTTCTGGAGATGCCGGGATTTCCCCGGGATCGTTTCTTAGAGGCCTTGGATGAAACCGTAAAAGCCAACGCGGACTGGGTTCCTCCCTTTGGATCCGGAGCGACTCTGTATATCCGTCCCTATGAATTTGCCTCCGGCATCGTCATCGGGGTAAAGCCTGCGGATGAATATACCTTCCGTATTTTTACCACTCCTGTTGGCCCTTATTTTAAGGGAGGAGCGGTACCTATCGCACTGATGATTTCCGATTTTGACCGGGCGGCTCCCCATGGAACCGGAGCCATTAAGGCAGGATTAAACTATGCTATGAGCTTACATTCCCATGAAATTGCGGTGGAAAAGGGATTTACGGAAAATCTTTATCTGGATGCGGGAAAGCGGGAGTTTGTGGAAGAAACCGGTGGTGCCAATGTGCTTTTCGTAGATGAAAAGGATCGTTTGGTGGTACCGAAGTCCGATTCTATTCTACCTTCCATTACCAGAAAATCTTTAATCTACGTGGCAGAGCATATTCTTCACATTCCGGTGGAGGAGAGAGCTGTCCGTTTGGAGGAACTGAAAAGCTTTAAGGAGTGCGGACTTTGCGGTACCGCAGCGGTGATTTCTCCGGTAGGTAAAATTCAGAATCATGAGGAAGAAATTTGCTTCCCCAGCGGTATGGAGAAGCCCGGAAAAATTATGGATGAGTTATATAGAACCCTTATTGCGATACAGGATGGAGAAATGGAAGCCCCGGAGGGTTGGATTCGCCATATTCAGTAAGGAAAAGCCCTGCACAGGGAAGTGCCGGGGAAAGGATATTATCCGAAAAATCAGGGAAAGTACAGGAGCTTATTCTGCCCTTTCTACAGAGAAAAACTAAAGGAAGAAGATGAATAAAAAAGAAGAAGAAAAGGGAATAGGCTCAGTTGCGTTTTTAATTGTGATAGCTTCTACACAGGCTATTCTGTTTTTGTTTTTGCTTTTGGTCTATATCCGGACCTCTTACCGGAGATCCATGGTGGGAATCACCCTGGATCAGAAAAAGGCATATATCCAGCAAACGGTAGATAACTTGGTGCAGGATTTGGATGATCTGCATGATGCTTTGCCGAAAGAGCAGGCGGAAAAGCTTTTCCGACAAAGTATTGACCAGCATTATTATGGGGAAAACAGTTATATCTGGGTGAAAAAGGTCTTGAACTATGAAGGGGGAGACAATTATGCAGTCACCCTGATGCACCCCAGAGACAAGAGCATGGAGGGGAAATACCTTTCCACCAACGAGAAGCTTTCCGGAATTTTTCATAATAAGGAAGAATTAGATGGAATTCTACGGGATGGACAGGTTTTTACCAAGATCGTTTTCCGTAATGAGGCGGGAGAAGAGGTGGATGAAAAAATCATCTACTCTAAGCTTTATAAGCCCTATGACTGGGTTATTTCCATGGATTTGGATGTGGAGGATATTAAGAAGGATGTCCATTTCATGGATAAAACCATACAGAAGATTAACTATCGAATTCTGTTCTTTTTAGGCGGTATTTTCACCTTTGTGATTGTGTCTTTGAATCTGGTGCTGTTTTACCGTTCCAGACGGAAGTATGTTTCCAGAATTCAGGAGCTTTCAGAGGAAAATGCCATGGACGAGCTTACCGAAGCCAAAAGCAGAAAGGCCGGAAAGCGGATCCTGGAGCATAGCTATAACCGTTATAAGACCATAGGAGTCAATGCCAAGATTTTGATGATGGATGTGGATTATTTCAAGAGCTACAATGACCGCTACGGCCACAGCTTTGGAGACCAATGTCTACAGCACCTGGTGAAGGTGATTCAGGAAACGGTACGTTCCTCCGACGATGTGATTCGCTGGGGAGGAGATGAGTTCCTCTGCGTTCTGTATGATTTAAACGATATTTATGCGGAAAAGGTTTGTAATAAAATCTGTGAAGCAGTGGCAAGCCATCCGATTAAGCACGGAGAGGAAGAGCTGAATATGACCGTTTCCATCGGTTATTCCGGCTTCCATGAAAGTGATGAAGACGCGGAAGAGGTGGTAAAGCGGGCAGATCGGGCGCTTTATGACGCAAAGTATCATGGTAGAAATCAGGCCATGATGTATGATGAGGAAAATGATATTTACCGGGATCGTTAAATAATATCTCCGTAAGCTCTGCAATTTTTGCAGACAGCCTCCGGAAAGTTTTTAAAGTAAAAATTCCGCCAGCAAAACATTGGAAAGATTCATGCCCACTTCGGTAAAACGATAGTGGGCATTGTCATGTAGCAGGTAGCCTTCCCTACATTGCTTTTCCAGCACAGCACCGAAAATCTTATGCATATCGATGGAAAAGCGTTTCACAAAGTCAATTTCGGAAACGCCGGCGGTTCTTCGTAAGCCAAGGTAGAAGAACTCCTCCATTTCCTCTTCTTTCGTTAAGACTTGCAGGTCTTCACAAAGCTGTTCCTCAATGGAGGGACGGCTTTTTTGCTTTTGCGAATATGGAAATGCAGAAGAGAGAGAAGTCTCGTCAAGGCTTTTTTCAACAGGCCTTTGCCCCGACTCGACAGCGAAAGAATCTCCTTTTTCTAAAAAGGGTAAAGAGAGGTATAGGGGGAGCTTATTTGTATTTTTCCACCGCTTATGCTGAAAATAAGAAGAGGAATGAATACCAAAGCCCAGGTAGGGAACATTGGACCAGTAGCCGTAGTTATGCACGGAAAAAAAGCCCTCCTTGGCATAATTACTGACTTCATAGGGAGACATCCCCATCTTACCGGTCCATTCCTTCGTAAGGGCATCCATTTCCAAAAGCTCCTCTTCGGAGGGGATGGGCAGCTTTCCTTCTTTGGCTAAGGCATAAAAGCGGGTTCCTTTTTCGATGATTAGGTTGTAAATGGAAAGGTGCTCCGGCTTTAGGAGGCTGATGTTTTTCAAGGTTCTTTTATAGCTTTCGGGAGTCTGCAAAGGAATCCCGTTCATTAAATCAATGCTGATGTTTTTAAAGCCCAGCTTTCTGGCTTCCTGATAAGCGGTAAGAAAGGTGGAGAACTGATGCTCCCGTCCCAGAAAACGAAGCTCCTCCTCCTGGGTACTTTGTAAACCGAAGGAGAGACGGTTAATGCCGGAACGCTGATAAGCCTCCAAAGCCTCCTTGCTTGCGGATTCCGGGTTACACTCAATGCTGGCTTCCCAATCGGAATAGATGGGGTAGCAGTTTCGGATGACTTCCATGGTCTTTTCGATTTCTTCGTAAGGTACGGCGCTGGGAGTGCCTCCGCCGATAAAGAGGGATAGGACCTCATACTGCCCCTTTTGAAAATCCTTGCTTCGCCACTCCAATTCTTCCCGAAGCTTTGCCATGTAGGCGATTTTTTGTTCCTCCTTGGAAGGAAAGGAGAGAAAATCGCAGTAGGCACATTTTCTTGCACAGAAGGGGATATGTAGATATAATGCAAGAGGTTTTTTTCCTCGTTTTTCAAATGATTCCAGCAGAGTACGGTACTTTTCCATGGAGATTCCTTTCAATGTTTTCTCCACTTTAGCACAGAGCATTTTTTTCGGCAAGGAGGACAGTTTGGGATATAAAAAAGGCGAAAGAGAAGAGTTTCTGGAGGCTCAGAAGAAGATTCAGGAACATCTGAAAGAAAAGAATTTTCTGCCCCTTTATCTCCTCTATGGGGAGGAGGATTATTTGCTGTCCTATTATAAGAAAGCCTTTTTTCAAGCTTTTTCGGAAAATGAAGGTATCAACTCTATGGTGGTGGAGGAGCTTCCCTCTACGGATGAACTGATTTCCGCGGTGGAAACCCTGCCCTTTTTTGCTCCCTACCGACTTATGGTTTTTGAGGGAAAATGCACCGGTAGAAAAAAGCTTTCGGAAGATTTTATTCAGTATTTGAAAAACAGCCCCAAAGAAACGGTGCTGCTCTTTATTGAAGAAAAAGTAGACAAACGAAGCAGTCTCTATAAGGTGGTGAAGGAGAGAGGACTCTGCCTTGCCTGTATGGAGCAGGATCAGGCCTTTCTCCAGCGTTTTGCTTTGCAGCAGTTGAAAAAGGAAGGAAAGAAGATTCGGGAAAATGTCCTTGGACTCCTCCTATCCAGAAGCGGCAGCAGCCTGTATCGCATTGTGAATGCCTGTAAGAACTGCGTGGACTATATCGGAGATGGGGAAGAAATTACCCAAGAGGCGGTGGAAGCGGTGGTGGAGAAGCTGCCGGAGGACAGAGTTTTTGATTTGATCGAGGCCTTAGGCCGGGGGGATCAGGAAAAGGTCTTTCAATATTACGGAGACCTTCTGCGCTTGGAGGAAAAGCCGGCGAAAATTCAAAATCTAATTCGAAAAAATGTGGAAAAGCTTCTAGTGGTTAGAGAATATTTGACAGAAGGGCTTCGGGAGAGAGAAATGGAAACGCGGCTTTCCATGGATTCCTGGAGGGTTCGAAAATATATCGCCCAGGCCAGAACCTATACCCAATCCGGACTGCAAAGCCTTTTTCATAGCCTTCTTCGCTTGGAGGAGGAAAACAGGAAGGGGAGAATCTCTGACAGTCTTGCCCTGGAGCTGCTTCTAGCCAACCAGGCAGAGAATCTTTAGAGAAAATCACTAAAAAAGCATAAAAAACCGATTTTTTTGCGATTTTGTAAGAGAAATGAAAGAAAAACAGAATTCCTCTGTGCTAGAATGCAAAAAGCAAGGAGGATTTTTATGCTTAAACAAATCAAAAAAGGAATCGTTTTTTCCTTGAGTAGCCTGATGTTACTTTCTTCCTTTTCCATCGTGGGAAGGGCGGAAGAAGTGGGAGCGCCCCCTGTAGCCAAAGAAGATGTTATTGAATTTACAGATATCCCTGAAGGACTTGCCAATGAAATCAGCCAGGGAACAGCAGAAAGTGCAAACTATACAAAGGGTGCATCCCTTGGAAAGTTCCAGCTGGTAGGATACAGCGGAGACGGAATGACCTATTCCGGAGCAAAAACCCAAGCGAAGCATACCATTGCGGCAGACTTAACGGTACTGCCATTGGGAACCAAGATTTTTATCGGTGATACCGTGTATACCGTGGAAGACATTGGTTCCGGTGTAAAGGGAAAGATGGTGGATATTTACTTTGACACCATGGCGGAAGCCAGAGCCCTTACCCAGAAGGGAAGAGTTTACGAGGAAGTGTTCGTGGCGGTTCCCAAGCAGTAAGATTTTGAATTTATTTTTGTCCTATACCCCCCAAAAAAAATGCGTAAAAAAAGACCGATAAACTGGCGTTAGCCGGATTTATCGGTCTTTTTTACGCTTTTTCCTCTAATGTTTGTGATTTCATAAAAATTAGCCCTGATTTTTTTCAAGTGTTAAGGAATGATAATAATCGCAAACAATAGTTCCTGACAAGATAAGTATCAGGGGGAATGAAAATGCATTTAGCAACTTATAAAAAAATATAGGAAAAAGGATGTTTTCTTTTGGAAAAGTATTTAAATCCGGAGCGAAGGCTTGGAAGATTAAAACAATAAGCAGAATGAAATATCTCCAAGTATGTCTTAGATACGAAGGATAGTTTTTGCTGTTCATTTTAAACCCTTTCAAATTTAGCAATCACATTTACAATTATGGTAACAATAGCAGTAGCAAAAATCAATTAGTACAAGCTAACAACAAATCATCCGTATATTAGTGCAAGATGATTCAAAATATTGCAATTAAAGGCACTGAAAACATTGTCTTATATTAAGAAATAATTCAAAATATTACGCATTATAAAATCCAATCAAAGATATAGTGAATCCTTAAGAAGGTAAAATCAGAAGTAGAATAAGAATAGATTGAAGCCCCTCCCTCAATCGCCTATAATTCTTTTATAAAAAGATGAATGATAAAAAGAAGAAAAAACATTGGGAAAGGAGCAGGCAGGTATTCATGGAATTTACCCGGGAGCAAAGACAGGCAATAGAGACAGGGGCGGAGAAGGCCCTGGTGGTGGCGGGGCCGGGTTCCGGGAAAACCACCGTGCTTACGGAGCGTCTTTGCACCCTTTTGGAAAGGGGAGTTCCGGCGGAAAAAATCCTGCTTCTCTCCTTTACCAGAGCTTCCAGTAAGGAGATGGAAGAACGCTTTTTCCGGAAAATGGGGATTAGGGCAGGGAGACCGAGATTTTCCACCATTCATGCCCTTTGCTTTTCCCTCCTTCGAGAAGACCTTGGATACAAAAAAGAAGATCTTGTGAACCTTTATGAGAAAATGGATTGGCTTTCCCAATATTATTTGGAAAAGGGGATTCTTCGGGAGGAAGTGCAGGAGCTGCTTCCCAGCCTGATTGCCCGGATTTCCTATTTTAAATCTATAGGGGAAAGGGAGAGAATTGCCTACCTGCAAAAGGAGAAGCAGGAGGATTTTCTTGCCCTGTATCATTTTTATGAAGAGAGCAGGAAGAAGAGGGGAAAGCTGGATTTTGAGGATCTGCTTTTAGAGGTGCTCCGCATACTGATGGAAAAAGGAGACCTGGCTAAGGCCTGGCAGAGTCGTTTTTCCCATATTTTGGTGGATGAATTCCAAGACCTTTCTCTGGTACAGTATGAGATTATCAAGGCCTTGGCAAAATCTCCCAATGCCCTCTTTGTGGTGGGGGATGAGGATCAAAGCATTTACGGCTTTCGGGGAGCCAGTCCCGGTATTCTTCTCTCCTTTACCAGGGACTATCCGAACTGTGAAAGGATATTTTTAAGTGATAATTTCCGTTCCTATAGGGAAATCGTGGAGTTAAGCAAGAGGCTTATCGGAAAGAATAAGGAGCGTTTTCAAAAGAAGCTACAGGGCAGGCAGGGAAGCGGGGGGAAGGCCAAGTACTATGCCTTGGCCACCGGAAAGGAAGAAGCAAGACTTTTACTCCGGCATATTGAAGAAGCGAAGGAAGAGGGCTGTCCTTTGGAAGAGATGGCTATTCTATGCAGAAGCAGAAAGCAAATTCCCGCCTTACTGCCTCTCTTTATGGAGCGAGGCATTCCCTATAGCCTTACGGAAGAGGTGCAAAATGTCTTTCAGCACTTTGTGGGAAAGGATATTCTGGCCTATCTTCGCCTGAGCATGAATATTGAAAGCAGGGGAGAGCTTCTGCAAATCCTGAATAAACCCTATCGGGGCTTGCTTCGGGAGAAAATCCAAAGGGAGGAAAGCCCCTTTTCAGATTTGAAAAAGGCTTACAGAGGAAGAAAAGAGGAAAGAGCCCTGCTCCTTTTGGAAGCTCAGCTTCAGAAAATGCAGGAGCTGCCGGTACAGGAAAGAATCCTTTTTATCCGAAAAGATATGGGCTATGAGCAGTATCTGGAAAGCTTTGCCAAGAAGAAAAATCGGGACTTTGAGGAATTACAAAGTCTTTTGGAGGAGCTTACGGCCATGGCGGAGCAGACAGAGGGGGTGGAAGCCTTTTTCCGTTTTGTGGAGAAATTCAATGCGGACTGCCTGCAAAGGCAGAAGGAAGAAAGCGGGGAAGGGGTTCGGATTATGACCTACCACGGGGCAAAGGGACTGGAGTTTGATGAGGTCTTCTTGCCGGACTGCATCGAGGGGATTATTCCGGATGGAAGAGCCAAAACCCAAGAAGAACTGGAAGAAGAAAGAAGAAGCTTTTATGTGGCATTGACCAGAGCCAGAAAGAAAATTCACATCTATGTCACAAAAGAACGATACAGTAAAAAGGTAAAACCCTCCCGCTTTATTCCGGAGCTTTTAGGAGGGTAGGAAGGGGCGAAATGGAAAAGATTAAGATTTTAGTGGTGGATGATGAAGAAAGAATGCAGAAATTGCTGAAGGACTTTCTGAAAATGAAGGACTACGAAGTGCTTTTGGCCGGAAACGGAGAGGAAGCCATTGATTTATTTTTCAAGGAGAAAAGCATTGCCCTGATTATTTTAGACGTGATGATGCCTAAGATGGACGGTTGGACCGCCTTAAAGACCATTCGTGAGCATTCCAAGGTACCGGTGATTATGCTGACTGCCCGTTCCGAGGAAAATGATGAGTTAAAGGGCTTTGATTACGGGGCGGATGAATACATTTCCAAGCCCTTCTCCCCGAAGATTCTGGTGGCGAGAGTGGAAGCTTTACTTCGCCGTTCCGGGGTGCAGAAGGAAGAGCTTTTGGAGGTGGGAGGCATCGTGATTGATGAGGCGGCCCACAGCGTTACGGTGGACGGAAAGCCTATAGAGCTTAGCTTTAAGGAATATGAGCTTTTGCAGTATTTTGTGGAAAATAAGGGTATTGCCTTGTCCAGAGAAAAAATTCTTAACAACGTTTGGAATTACGATTACTTTGGAGATGCCAGAACCATTGATACCCATGTGAAAAAGCTTCGTGCCAAGTTAATGGACAAGGGAGAGTATATCAAGACGGTTTGGGGCATGGGCTATAAATTCGAGGTGGAATAGGAGGGTATCTTGGCTGAAAAATGTCGAAAACGAAACAGTTTGCAAAGGCGCTTTACCCTGCTTTTTGCCTTTGTGTTTTCCATGCTTTTGATTCTTCTTCTGGTGGGAAACAGCTTTTTTCTGGAAAGCCTTTATGAAAAAAGAAAGGTGCATGTGCTGGAGAAGGCTTATATGGAGCTGGATCGGATTTTGCAGCAGGGAGAGGGCTTTTCCAAGGACTTTCCTACGGAAGCGGAAAGTCAGGAAGGGAAGGAAACTGCCGCCAGCAAATATGTTCGCTTTTTAACGGAGAAGGAAAATATCTCCATTATCGTGATGGATGACAGTAGCGACGGGGTGTATACCTCCTCTGCCAATCCCCAGTCTTTGATTCGCAGGCTTTATTCGTATATTTTTGGGAAGGCGGATGGAGATACCCAAAAGATTTTGAATAAGGGGGATAATTTTTCCATTGTGAAAACCAAGGGGGAAAACAAGGAGACAGGGTACCTTGAGGCCTGGGGATATTTTTCCAACAACAGTACCTCCTTTATGATGTCCATGCCCCTGGCCAGCTTAAGGGAAGCGGTATCCTTCTTTAATTATCTTCTCTTATTTTTAGGAGGCAGTATTCTGTTCTTCGGTACCTTGGCGGTGTATTTTACCGGACGAAGAGTGACAAGACCTTTAAAGGAGCTGGCAAAACTTTCCCAAAAGATGAGCCAACTGGATTTCACCGCCCGTTTTCAGGGGAGCAATCTGGAGGAAATCGAGGTTTTGGGAGAGTCCATGAACAGCCTTTCTCAAAGGCTGGAGGATACCATAGGAGATTTAAAAAAAGCCAACAATGAACTGCAAAGTGATATAGAAAACAAAAATCTGATTGATCAGAAACGACAGGAATTTGTGGCCAATGTTTCCCATGAGCTAAAGACCCCTATTGCCCTGATTATGGGCTATGCGGAGGGACTGGGAGAGGGACTTTGTGAAGATGAGGAAAGCAGAGCCTATTATTCCTCCGTGATTGTGGATGAGGCGAAGCGAATGAACCACATGGTAAAGGAATTGATGAGTCTTTCCGCCATGGAGCAGGGAAAGGATTTACCGGATTTCAGTCTTCTGGATATGGCCAAGCTTACCAAGGGGGTACTCAGCACCATGGAGATTCTTTTGAAACAGGAAGGAATTTCCGTAGAGGTGGATATTCCGGATGGGCTTTTCCTTTGGGGAGATGAGTTCAAGGTGGAAGAAGTCTTGATGAATTATCTGCAAAACGCCATTCACCATGTGGGAGAGCCGAAGCAAATCAGCGTTTATACGGAAAATCGGGGACAAAAGACGGTGGAAATCCATGTACGAAATACCGGAAATCCCATTCCTGAAGAGGATTTACCCAGAGTCTTTGAGAAATTTTACAAGGTGGATAAGGCCCATTCCCGTTCCTACGGCGGCTCCGGCCTGGGGCTTAGCATTGTAAAGGCCATTATGGACAGCCATCATCAGGAATGTGGCTGTAAAAATACTTTAACCGGAGTGGACTTTTGGTTTACTTTGGAAAAGGGAGAGATGGGAAAAACTTAATTTCTTTGAAATTATGATGCAAAATAGTATTTCTATGCTATACTATAGAAGATTCTGAAAGGAGGACTTCATGGAGAATATGAACAATTATGAAAATGATAATATGCAGAACTGGCAGCAGGAAGAGCTACCTGTTTATCAGCGTGAGCTTTCCAGAAGACAGTACAATGTACTGATTGGTGTGCATCTGCTCTATGGTCTGGCACTAACCGCCTTTATATGCATGAAGCTGCCATATATTATGCCTCAGATTTATTCTGTACATCCTGTGGCTTTTACTGTAGGCTTCTTTGCTATATGTCTATTTGGAGGAGTTATTGGAAAAAGAGAAAACTATATTCTTTCTTTTATTAGCTATACTATAATAGTGCTTGCTTTTGGGGCGTCCCTTTCTTTTACCCTTCTATTATACCCGGTATACTTGATTTTTATTGCGGCAATTTTAACCTTTGTAGTGGTATTAACCATGACAGTGGCGGCAGTCTTTATGCCGGATGCTTTCCTTTCCTTGGGGAAAGTACTCTTTATTTCCCTGATTGGTTTGGTAATCGCTGAACTTACTTGCGTTGCCTTAGGTCTTTTTATACCAAATTTCCTTTTACTGATTGGTATTTTTATTTTCTCCTTATATGTAGGGTATGACTGGGCAAGAGGGCAGCAGTATCCATCTCTCCCAAGCTATGCTTGCTATACCGCATTACAGCTGTATATGGATATTTTTAACCTCTTTGTCCGTATCCTTCGTTTGATGGGGAGAAGAAGATAATATTAAGAAGCGAAAGAGCTGTAAGTAAGCGAACAGGATAAGGATATTTCGTATTCGTAATAAGTTCAGAATTTTTAAAGGAATTTAACAAGGAAAAGGAAGACAGGGATGTTGGTCTTCCTTTTTTCTCGCAAAGAAAGTATTGTGTTTTACGAGGAAAAAGGCACAGTAAACGAAAAGAGAATCAAATGAAAGAAGATGCGTTGCAAAGAGAAGGCCTGGAAAGAGAAGACTCGCAAGAAGAAAATCTCCGAAGAGAGGACACGCAGATAGAGAGTCTGCAAATAGAAGAGCTGCAAAGGGAACTTAGCGTTTTGATGCAGGAGATGCTTTTAAAGCATCAGGAATCGGATGGGGAAGTCTTTCGGATTTGGTGGGAGGAAGAAGGTCGACAGGAACGTTATTTTTCCCTCCAAAGAAGAATTGAGGAACTGGAAGAAGCGGAATGGAAGAAGAGAATTCTTCCCTATGCCTATGAAGAGGAAGTGTTTCATGAAGTGTAAGCATTGTCAAAAGGAAATCGAAGATTCGGCTACAGTATGCCCCTATTGCAAGACTCCCGTCATTCGGATTACGCCGAAAAAGGTTTGCGGATATTGCTATACGGAGCTAAAGAAGGGGGACAAGGTCTGCAAAGGCTGTGGCAGGAAGATTCCGGAGGAGCTTTTAAAGCTTTGGGCGGAAGAGGCAAAGTCTTCGCAAAATTCCGAGGAGCAGAAGGAAAATAAGGAGTATAGGGAAGATTCCTTGGACAAGAAGAATCCTTCAGAAAAAAGAGAAATTCTTCTCTTTTCCAAAAAGGGGAGGGAGGAAAAGCCAAGTGCTCCGGATCAGGAATTTTTATGCCTGTTGTTAAGCATTTGTCCGCCCCTTGCGGCGGTAATCTTTCGCCTTCTCTTTTCTTCCACAGGATTTCTACCCTGGCAGATAACGATTCTTTTCGTCTACTGCCTTTCTTCCATGGCCTTGGCGTATTTTTTGGAAGGAAGCATTGCCAAGCGTTGGAAAGAGGAGAAGGGGAAGGCGCTGGGAGAAGGGTACAGGAGCTTATTTTATCTTTGTCCCCCGGCTACCATTTACTTCCTTCTGAAGGAAAATGAGAAGAACCAATTTTCCTTCTTTCTGGTTTTACATTTTGCTTTATTATTACTCTGCTTTTTGCCTTTTTATTGATTTTCGGAAAATGAAGATGGACAGAAAGGAAGAAAAGCTTCTGAATAATTGAAGGAACAATGAAAGAAGAAAAGCTTCTGAATAATCGAAGGAATTATGAAAGAAGAAAAGTTTCTGAATAATTGAAGGAACTAAGAAAGGAGAACAACTTGATTTATTCCTTTTTTGCCCTGCTTTCCCGAATGAAATACATTGACCGCTGGGCTTTGATGCGAAATGCCAGGGAAGAGAATCTTTCCGAGCATTGCCTGGAGGTGGCAATTTTAAGCCATGCCTTGGCGACCATAGGAAATCTTCGCCTGGGAAAGAAGCTTTCTCCGGAAAAATTAGCCTTGAGAGCCTTGTATCATGATGCCTCCGAAATCCTCACCGGAGATATGCCCACTCCCGTAAAATATGGAAAGGAAGCTCTTCGTGCTGCCTATAAAGAAGTGGAAAAGGAGGCGGAGGAGCAATTACTTCTGGCTTTGCCTAAGGATATGCAGGGGGCGTACAGGGAACTGTTCTTTCCGGCTGAGGAGGAGAATGCCGTCTATGAAAATAGGCCCTTAAAGGCGGCGGATAAGCTTTCCGCCTTAATTAAGTGTAGGGAGGAAATCAGAGCCGGCAATCAGGAATTTTCCACAGCTTTACAATCCACAGAAAAGATCATAGAAAATCTGGCGAAAGAGCTTCCGGAGCTTCGTATTTTTATGGAGGAGTTTTTACCGGCCTACGGAAAGACGCTGGATGAACTTACGAAATCTATTTTGCAAAAATAAAAGAGCAACAGCAAAAATAAAAAGTCGGCTATATTTTTGCATTGACAATGATAGAATACTCCTATAGAATAATGATAATAATTATTGTTTTAAAACTTCTGTTACCCATAAGCGGTAACAGCTTATAGAAAAAGGAGGTAGTATGTCATTATTGAACAGGGAAGTGGAGGATTTTTCCGTTAACGCTTACCACAAGGACAGCTTTTGCACTGTGGAGAAGAAGGACATTTTAGGAAAGTGGTCTGTATTCTTTTTCTATCCCGCGGATTTTAGCTTTGTTTGTCCTACAGAGCTGGAAGATTTGCAGAACAAGTATGCGGAGTTTCAGAAGATTGGCTGTGAAATCTATTCCGTATCTACCGATACCCATTTCGTGCATAAGGCTTGGCACGATGCATCTTCCAAGATTGGAAAATTAAGCTTTCCGATGCTCTCCGATCCCAGCCATAGCCTTTCCAAGGCCTTTGAAGTATTTCCGGAGAACGGAAGCCTTGCAGAAAGAGGAAGCTTCATCGTGAATCCGGAAGGAAAGATTGTAACCTATGAAGTAAGTGCCGGAAATATCGGAAGAAATGCGGATGAGCTTCTTCGTAAGGTTCAGGCCTGCCAGTTTGTAGCTGAGCATGGCAATGAAGTTTGCCCTGCAAGATGGACACCGGGAGAAAAGACCTTAAAGCCCGGAATTGACTTAGTTGGAAAGATTTAATAAAGAATTGAATCAAGAGATTTTCCCATTCGCAATTCTGTGTTAGAATTCTGCGAATGGGATTTTTTATTCTTAAGGAGTATCCTACGCCCAGTGTGATATATCTCGTTTGTTATGGACTTCTTCATGTAGGGGAAGATTATAAAATGTAGGGTGAGATTATAAATCTTCTGAAATATAGTGTAGAAATATAGTGTAGAAATATAGTGTAGAAATATAGGGAATAAGGGGAAAGTATGGGATTTCTCTTTGAAGAGAAAGAAGATAGGAATGGAAAATATGCGGAAATCACCGGATATGAGGGACGTATCCGTCATTTGCTGATTCCGAAAATGGTGGAAAACGAAGCGGGACTCATCCTTCCGGTTCGGGTGATTGGCAGCCATGCCTTTGACGGCAGGGAGGATTTATGCTCGGTGGAGCTTCCGGAGACGGTGCACACCCTAAGAAGTTTTTCCTTTTTTAACTGTGTTCACCTTTCTCATATTCGTCTCTTTGACAGCATTGAAGATTATTATGACGGCAGCTTCCGGCAGTGCAGAAGTCTGCAGGAAATTGATGTACATTTGCTTAGAGAGGGACGTTTTCAGATTCTTAGAGATATCTTAGGGGACAGTGACAGGCAGATTCTTCTGCATCTGACGATGGAAAAAGGGGAGTGTGCCCTGCTTTTTCCCGGATATGTGGATAAGGTTCGGGAAAATACCATGGCCAGGCAGATTCACGATACGATAGAGGGCTGCGGCTACAGCTACAGACAAACAGTAGGTCGTTCTCAAATAGATTTTCGTCTTTATGATAAACATTTCCAAAGGGCTACCTATGATACCAAAGAGGCGGCGGTGTTGATTGCCCTTTGCAGACTCCGATATCCTATGGAGTTACTGGACTGGGCGAAGGAAGAGTATCTTCATTTTTTGAAAGAAGAAGGAGAATTCTCCATTTCCTTTCTCTTGGAAGAGGGAGAAGAGGAGTGGATTCGTTATTATTTGTCTTTGGAAATTTTGTCTAAGGAGGCCTGTGAGAAGGCTCTTTCTCTCTTGTGGAAGCAGGAGCGTCCGGAGCTTACGGCCCTGTTTTTAGCTTATCAGGAAAAGCATTTTCCCAAGAAAAAGGAGGAGATGTTCTTTGATATTTCGGATTTGTAAGAGGAAAAGTTTAGGGAAGAATGATTTGGAAGAAACGATGGGGGATAATGTTCACTAATCGACTGAAATTCTCGTGGATATAGTAATCTTGTGAAATTGTGTATGGAAAGGAAGGAAAATGAAGGGAAAAAGGGAAGAAAGACGTCCTACCGCCCAGGGAAGTTTAAATGACCTTGGCAGCAGGATTTTAAATCAATCTCGTTATGAACTAAGCCTTTCCATGCGGCACTTGGCCAGGGCTTTGGATAGGCTTCCCTATGAGATGGATTTTAATACCCAAAGGATGGGAACAGAGGGGGAGCGGATTCATTTTCATCCCGAGTTTATCTTTCAGCTTTTTATGGAAAGCCCACAGAAGTTAAATCGTCTTTATATGCATAGCCTGCTCCATTGCCTTTTTCGGCATATGTTTAAAAATGAAGATAAGAAGGAAGAACTTTGGAACATGGCCTGTGATATTCATGTGGAGTATGTGCTGGATTCTTTGGATGTGGATTTACTGAAAAGACCTGCGAGGGAATATCGGGAGAATACTTTCCAAAAACTGGAAGAGAAAATCAAAACCTTAAGTGCGGAGCGAATTTATCAGTATTTGGAAGAGGCGGATTTGGACTATGATGCCTGGGAACGCTTAGAACGGGAGTTTTACAAGGACGACCATGTATTTTGGAAGGTCATAGACAGAGAGGATGCTCCCGGACAGGAAGGAGAGGGGGATGGCGATGGAGCGCCCCTTCCTTTGCCGGAGGATTTTACGCCCAATGACTACCCTTCCGGGGAAGAGAAAGAGGGGGAGAAAAAGGACGGTGGTGATAATACTTCGGCTGAAAATTCCGAAGATAAGGATAAGTCTCCTCGAGAGGGCAAGGCATCAGAAGATGCTTCCCCGCAAAGTGGAACGCCCTCTAATGGAGAAGGTAAAGAAGAGAAGAATCAAGAAGCTGGGAATCAAGAACCCGAAAACCGGGGAAGCGAAGGCGAAGGAAACACGGGAGAGGGAAACTCGGGAGAAGACAGCCAAGGGGAAGCCAAGCAAGAGGATAGTCAAAGTGGGAATTCTTCCGGAAAAAAGCAGGAAGAAAGAAAAAAAGCGGAAAATCGGAAGCCCACAGGACAGGGGCAAAGAGAAGAGCGGGAAGCTAAGAAAAAGAGGGATGATCTTTCTAAGGAATGGGAAGATATTAGCAAACGAACGGAGCAGGAAATCGAGCATTCCTCTAAAGAAAAACAAGAAGAACAGGGGAGTCTGGCCTGGTTTTTGCGTTTGGAACAGAAGAAATATACGGATTTTCGAGATTTTCTCCGGAGGCTGTCCGTGGATAGGGAAGAGATGGAAGTAGACTTGGATTCCTTTGACTATGGCTATTATTACTATGGTTTAGAGCAGTACGGAAATATGCCCCTTATCGAGGAAAACGAGTATAGAGAAGGCAGAAAGTTGCAGGAGCTGGTCATTGCCATTGACACCTCCCATTCCACCAAGGGGGAGATGGTTAAGGGCTTTTTGGAGGAAACTGCCGGCATTTTAAAGCAAAAGGACGCCTTTTTCCAAAAGGTAAAGGTACATATCCTGGAATGTGATGATGAATTACGGAAAGACATATGTCTGGAAAATGTAGAGGATTTAGAACAATACAGCAAAAATTTTGCGGTAAAGGGAGGCTACGGAACGGACTTCCGCCCGGTTTTCCGCTATGTTTCGGATTTACAGAAACGGGGAGAACTGAAGAATTTGAAGGGGCTGATGTATTTTACCGATGGGAAGGGGCGTTATCCCAAGGAGGCACCGCCCTATGTTACCGCCTTTGTCTTCCCCAAGGGAGAGGATATTGATGATGACAATGTTCCCTTCTGGGCGATGAAGTTGTACCAAAGGGAGAAGGATTAGTAAAAAAGCGAAGAGACTATAAGGAGAACTTTATGAATATAGAAGAAGCAAAAGAAGAAATCAAAAGGACGGTGAAGGCCTATCACCAAAAGGATGCCTCCGGTTGCTATAAAATTCCGGTGGAACGGCAAAGACCTTTGTTCTTGATGGGACCTCCGGGAATCGGAAAAACCGCTATCGTGGAGCAGGTGGCAGAGGAGCTGGGAATCAATCTGATTTCCTATACCATTACCCACCATACCAGACAGTCCGCCATCGGACTACCTTATATTTCCAAGAAAATGTATGGAGACAGAGAGGTTTCCATTACGGAATATACCATGTCGGAGATTGTGGCCTCCGTTTATGAACAAATTGAAAAGACCGGCATTTCCGAAGGAATCCTCTTTCTGGATGAAATCAATGCGGTGTCGGAGACATTGGCGCCTACCATGCTGCAATTTCTTCAGTATAAGACCTTCGGTATGCATCAGGTTCCGGAGGGCTTTGTGCTGGTGACTGCAGGAAACCCTACGGAGTACAACAAATCCGTTCGGGACTTTGACATTGTAACCTTGGACAGACTGCGAAAAATCGAGATTCAGGAGGATTTTTCCAGCTTTAAAAACTATGCCTATAATGCAGGGCTTCATTCCGCCATCCTTTCCTACCTGGAAATCAAGAAGGAAAATTTCTACTTTGTGAAGCAGGATTTAGACGGAAAACGCTTTGTTACCGCCAGAGCCTGGGAGGATTTGTCCAAAATTATGCAGGTCTACGAGGAGCTTCATTATCCTTTGGAAGAAAAGCTGATGGCGGAATATCTTGCAGATGAAGAGGTGGCTAAGGACTTTGCCCTTTATTATGACCTGTATTGCAAATACAGAGAAATCTATCATGTACCGGATATTTTGGCAGGAAAAGAAATCAAGGATGTCAGTCTCTTTGTACAGGCTCCCTTTGACGAAAAAATCAGCTTGCTATCCCTTTTGGTGGAGGCTTTGCAGAATGGATTTTATCGTTACAAGCAGGAACAAAAAGAACAGGAGCATATCTTCGGTCTCTTAAAGAAGGCGAAGGAGAAAATGCAGGAGCTTCCCTTGGAGCAGGTACTGGGGCAGGAAGAAAGGACTTTGGAGCAACAGAGAAAACGGGCTAAGGAAGCAAAAATGCTTTCCAAAGATCAGGAAAAGCGCTATGCCCATCTGCTTACCACCCTGTCGGAGTCCTTAAAGCTTTTACAGGAACAAAGCCAAGCCTCAGAGGAGGAAAAGTTCGGGCTTCTGAAGTTTGCTTTCCAAGAGAAAGAAGAGGCAAGAAAGAAGGATGTGGAAGAAACCGGGAAGATGCTCAGCAACGCCCTTCACTTCTTAGGAGAAGTTTTTGGAGAGGGACAGGAGTTGCTGCTCTTCTTATCGGAGCTTAGTAAGAGTAAGTATGCCTTGGCCTTCTTGTCCGAGGTGGGAAATGAAACCTATTCACAGTATAACCACTACCTTTTATTGCAGGATCAGAAGAAGTCCTTGCAGGAAGAGCTTAGGGCGCAAATGGAGCTGTAAGAAGAAAATATTTCCGGATTTTTTATCATTAGCCTTAATGGCTCTCCGGAATTTAGGAATAGTATAAGAATATTCGATAAATGCACTGCATAAAATTATAAACATAATTTTTGCTTTTTCCTAGCCTTTTTTCTTGCTTTGTCTTAATATAAAGAAGATAAACCAAGCTGTTTAGATGCAGTTTTATATACATTTTTGTTGAGAAAGAGTAGGGCGCTATGGGAAAGAGACCAAGAATCAAATTAACGGTTACCGACAGAAGAGGCAAGATGGGCTGCCATAGAGGACACCATGTAGGACAGACCTTTGATTTTGATACGGAGCGGGGAGAGATTTGCCCTATGGCCATGCACTGTGCCTTTCCTTATATTGATATATTACGTTACGGCGGAAAGATTCCCGGACAAGAAGAAGGAACAGCAGAGTTTTGCTGTTCCGATGCAGATACCATTATGGTATTTAAGGCAGAAATTGTAGAAGACGAAGAAGCTAATCCCAAGCTTTAGAAGATAAAGCCGTACTTATGGAGAAGTTTCTTCGCCATTTCACAATCCTCTCCGGTATAGAAGGAGATTTGCAGAGCTCCTTCCCCTTTTTCACGGTTATGATTGATGCCGAGATTTCGGATGCTGACCATATTGGAAGCCAGAATGGTGGAAATAATGGAAATGGCTCCCGGATGATCCTGCACATGAAGAGAAATTGCATATTCGCTATGAATCAGCCCCTGGGCGGAGCTGTCCATGGAATTCCGGTATTCTCCGGATTCCCGGAAGAGCTCTGCAATACCCTGGGGCTCTTCTTTTTCTATGGAAGCTTTGATTTCCTCCAGTAAATCCTGGTAATGGGCAATCATTTGCAGAATCGGTTCCTTATTACTGAGGCAGATTTGCTGCCACATAATGGGAGAAGAGGAGGCGATACGGCTAATGTCTTTAAAGCCTCCGGCAGCCAGCTTTTTCATGGTCCCCTTCTCATCCTCTTCCTTCAGAAGCTTTACAAGACTTGCAGCAATCAGGTGGGGGAGATGACTCACACAGGCTACAGCCTTATCATGCTCCTCCGGACTCATCACAAAGGGAATGCTGCCAATGGAGGAGAGAAAACTTTTCATTTTCTCGATAGACTCTGTAGGAAAGCCCTGCCCCGGAGTTAGGAGATAATAAGCATTTTCCAAAAGAAGAGAGTCGGAGGCTTTGTAGCCGGAAGACTCCGAGCCTGCCATAGGGTGTCCACCGCAGAATCTTGAAGAAAGTCCTAAAGCTTCCGCCTCTTTCATAATGGAGCTTTTGGTGGAGCCTACATCAGTCAGTAATGTATGAGAAGGAAGCTTAGGTGCCAGCTCTCGTAAGAATTTTCGGTTCCATTCCACCGGAGTGCATAAAAAGAGAAGATCCGTATCCGAAGGAATTTCTTCAATACCTTGCAGTCCTTTTTCTATAATTCCTTCCGAAATAGCCATCTCTACGGAATGTTGATCCTTCTCCAGTACAGAAATCTTGGCATTAGGATAGGTTTTTTTGATGGCTTTCGCAATGGATCCCCCGATTAAACCCAAGCCGATTAATGTAAAGTTTTGCCATTCCATAGCGAAATCCCCCTTAGTACATACAGTATTTCCAAATTATACAGGAAAATGCCGGAGAAGAAAAGAAAGGGGAAGGAATCCTCTTTTATCCCTTAATTCCTGATTGTGCCACCCCTTCGATAAACTGTTTTTGGAAGAGGAAGAAAATCAAAATGACGGGAATCACCGCCATCACCGCTCCTGCCATCTGCATGGGATACTGGGTGGTGTACTGCCCCTGCAAGGTGGAGAGGGCAGGCCCCAGAATCATGTTTTTGGGTGAGGTGTTTACAATGAGGGGCCACATAAAGTCATTCCAAGCAAATTTAAAGGTGAAAATGCTTAGGGTCACCAGCCCCGGTTTCACCAAGGGTAACATGATTTTCCCGAAAATCTGATAGCGGTTGCAACCGTCAATAATGGCCGCTTCTTCCAGTTCCTCCGGTAGGGAGAGGAAAAATTGCCGCATCAAGAAGGTTCCGAAGGCGCTGAAAAGGTTCGGAATAAAGAGGGCGGGTATACTATCCAAAAGCCCCATTTTCTGAATAATCAGATACTGAGGAATCAGGAAGATCTGTCCCGGTACCATAAGGACGGAAAGCAGCAGAATAAAGATGACATTTTTAAAGGGAAACTTTATTCTGGCAAAGGCATAGCCTGCCATGGCGCAGAAGAGAAGCTGTGCCACTACCGTAATCACTGTAGATAAAATCGTATTAAAGTAAATCCTTGCAAAGGGCAGGGAACTTACAATCTGGGTATAAGCCACAGTAATAAATTTCTTTGGGAAAATGGTAGGTGGTATTTGCATGGCTTCACCGCTGGTCTTAAAGGAGGTCAGCACCATCCAAAGAAAGGGGAAGATGGTTACGCCGAGACCGGCAAATAAAACCAAATGAACAAGGAGCTTTTTCCAAGAAAATTTCTGATTCATCATTTTCCTCCTTTCTAATAATTTACCCACTTCTTTTGTACAGAGAACTGTATCAAGGTAATCAGCATAATTACGGCAAAAATCAAGATGGAAATGGCCGCCGCATAGCCCTTATAGCCGTAATCAAAGGCCTGTCGGTAGAAGAGCATCACCACAGTCTGGGTGGATTCATAGGCAGGGTTTGATTTCAATACCATCATATACACCACATCAAAGACCTGAAAGGCGCTGATAATGGAGGTAATCATGACAAAGAAAATGGTGGGGGTCAGTAAGGGGATGGTAATCTTAAAAAACTGAGTCAGGGAACCTGCTCCGTCAATGGCTGCCGCCTCATAATAGGTTTTGGAGATTCCCTGCATACCGGCTAGAAGAATAATCATGTTATAACCTACAGTCATCCAAAGTCCTACCAGCATAATGACGAAAATAGCGGTTTTGGAATTGGTTAGCCAGCCGATGCGAGGGCCTCCGAAGGAGGTGATTACAGCATTTAAAATACCCATTTTCTCGTTAAAAACCCATTTCCAAACCATGGCAACAGCCGCCGCCATGGTGACGGAGGGAAGGAAGTATAGGGTGCGGTAAATAGACTTTCCTTTTATCTTGGCATTCAGTAAGGCGGCAATGACCAGAGAAAGAAAGAGACCTACCGGCACGGTCACCACCACATATTTCAGGGTGTTTCCAAAGCTTTGAAAAACCTCTTTGTCAGAAAGCATCTGGCGATAGTTATCCAAGCCGATAAAATGGGTCACATTGAACTTATTGACATCGTTAAAACTGAACCAAAAGTTTTGGATGAAGGGCCAAATATAAAAGACCATAAGTCCTATGGTGACCGGGGCAATAAAAATATAAGCTGCAATCCAGTCCTTTACTTTCCAGGATAGTCCGGCCTTTTTTCCTTGTAATTTCTCCGCTGATTTCATATTTACTCCTTTACCCTAAAGAGAAAATATCCCGGAAGCTTTTTCTCCCGGGATAGTAAAGCTTATTGATTCTTGGCAAGGAATGCATCAGCTTCCGTCTTTAAAGCCTTACAAGCCTCTGCAA
>NZ_CABSXI010000034.1:0-22361 GCF_902481605.1 uncultured Oribacterium sp.
TGCGCATCCCTTACTTTGCGAAGGATGCACATGCAGAGATAGAATCTCTCATCCCCTTTTGGGATGGGAGATTTTTTATTTACTTTACTTAAAAAAATCATGGTATTTCTATATGAATATCTAATTCCTATAGGAAAAAACTTTGCATATTGTATCCATTATGAAAGAGGAAAATGAAAACATCTTGCACTTTGCTTGTGGGAAATGTAAAATTAGCTTTCGTGAACCTGAGATTGCTGGAGAAAAATGACAAAAAAATAGCATAGAAAATATTTTTAGCTTTATTTTGAAAAATACTTGCAATCACGGAGAGAGTGCCTATAATCTCAAAGGTACTTGAGAGTGAAGAAAGGGGGAAAACCATGGAAAAGCTTGCAGCATCCCTGCTGGAAGAGCTGAATGTGGAGACTGTCTTTACAATTCCGATTTTTGGAGGAATTCCTGTTTCCGAATCTGTTGTGGTGACTTGGATCATCATGGCGGTAATGATATTTGGCGCTTACCTGTTGGGTAGAGATTGCAAGGTTCGTACACCGGGGACGAGACAGCAGATCGCAGAGTTGATTGTGACAAAGCTGGACAAGTTTATGGAAGGCAATCTGGGAGAAGAGGGCAAGCAATACGGTACGTATCTGGCGGTGGTACTGATTTTTATCGGTATAGCCAACCTCTTCGGTGTTTTCGGCTTTAAGCCGCCCACAAAGGACTTTAATGTTCCTGTGGCACTGTCCCTGATGAGCATTATTCTTGTGGAAGTAGCAGGAATTCGTGCCTTCGGTACGGGAGGCTGGGTAAAGCGCTTCGCACAACCTATTCCCATTATGACGCCGATTAATATCCTAGAGGTCTTTATCAGACCATTATCCTTGTGTATGCGTCTTTTTGGAAATGTTTTAGGAGCCTTCGTTATCATGGAACTTGTGGAACTGGTGGTTCCGGTAGGAGTTCCGGCAATCTTGTCTTTGTACTTTGACCTTTTTGACGGTCTGGTACAGGCGTATGTTTTTGTATTTTTGACATCGCTCTATATTGCGGAAGCGGTAGAGTAAAGCGGAGTAGTGTAGGTAGCAGTAAAATAGGTCGCAGAGCGACAGAATGGAGAAAAAATTATGGTAGCATTAGGAGCAGCAATTGCAGCATTGGCATGTCTTGGAGCAGGATTATCCATCGGTTTGGCAACAGGAAAGGCAACAGAGGCGGTAGCCAGACAGCCGGAAGCAAGTTCTAAGATTATGACTATCCTCTTACTTGGTTGTGCTTTGGCCGAGGCAACAGCCATCTACGGTTTCGTTATCGGACTTATGATTATCCTCTTCTTAAAGTAAGGAACAGGTTTTGGAATCGAAGGAGGGAAAACGATGCTTAGTCTCAATCTAAGTAGTATTATTTTTACAGTCATTAATTTATTGGTGCTGGTTTATTTTGTGCATCGCTTTCTGTTTAAACCTGTTCGTGCCGCTTTGAAGGCAAGACAGGACGAACTGGACACTTCTTATCGAGAAGCGGAAGAGGCCAATACAAAGGCCAGAGATTTGAAACAACAGTATGAAGACAGCATGGCAAAGATTGATACGGAACGGCAGGAAAAGTTAGAGGCTGTTCGTTTGCAGGCGTCTTCTGAATACGATGAAATCATCGGAAATGCCAGGGAGAAGGCAGATAAGATTATCGCGGAAGCCAAGATAGAGGCTCAAAGACAGGCTGAACAGAAGCAACATGAAATGGAAGAAGAGGTGGCTATGCT
This sequence comes from uncultured Oribacterium sp., assembly GCF_902481605.1. Classification (NCBI taxonomy): domain Bacteria; kingdom Bacillati; phylum Bacillota; class Clostridia; order Lachnospirales; family Lachnospiraceae; genus Oribacterium; species uncultured Oribacterium sp. The sequence continues at coordinate 1,745 of NZ_CABSXI010000034.1, forward strand.
TGTGGCAAAGGCTGCCTATAAGATTGCAGCCAGCAAGGATTCCGTGGAAAACAATCAAAAGCTGTATGATACCTTCCTAGAAGATGCGGAGAAGAAGGAGTAAGGACTATGCTGCAAAAAGTGGTAGAGTATGCAAAACAGCTTTTCAGAATGCGCGTTCCGAAAAGCGTTATAGAGGAGACCAGTCGGATTTTTGAAGTTTTACCGGAGACGGCAGGACAGCTTTCCGACGCCACAATACCTTTGGAAAAGAGAATGTCTATCATCGATAGCATTTTCCCTACGGAAGTTAGGGATACCTTGAAGGTACTGTGCAATGACGGCCTTCTCAGTGCATGGGGTGAGGTGGCAGAGGAGTATGAAAAAATCTCCAATGAAGAATCCACCAAATTAAAAGTACATCTTCGGTATGTAACCAAGCCGGAGGAAGAACAATTAAAGAGAATTCGGGAATTTGTTTATAACAAATATCATTCCCGGAACATTGAAGTCGTATTGGAAGAGGACGAGAGTCTGGGAGGCGGATTTGTCCTGGAGGTAGGCCATGACCAGTACGATTGGAGTACCAAGGGAAGAAGAGAGCAGTTTTTGGAGGAAATGCAGAATAAACGTTTCTCCAACAGCCAGCAGGACATTATCAGTATTTTACAAAGCTCCGTAGAGGATTTTGACTTAAAGGCGGAGAAGAAAGAAATCGGTTTTGTCAGCTCCGTAGGAGACGGTATTGTCATCATCAACGGACTGGATCATGCTATGTACGGAGAAATCGTTGTCTTTGACAACGGTGTTCGGGGTATGGTACAGAACATTGAAAGAAACCGAATCGGTGTTATCCTCTTCGGTGATGAAGAAGGAATCATCGAGGGAAGCAGAGTGGTACGAAGCAACAAGATGGCGGGAATTCCTGTGGGTGATGCTTATCTTGGCCGTGTTGTAGATGCCTTGGGAGCGCCCATTGACGGAGAAGGTCCGATTAACACGAAGGAATATCGCCCCATCGAGGAGCCGGCACCCGGAATCATTGACAGAAAGTCTGTAAATGTTCCTTTACAGACCGGAATTTTAGCCATTGACTCTATGTTCCCCATCGGTAGAGGACAGCGTGAGCTGATCATCGGAGACCGTCAGACCGGAAAGACCTCCATTGCCATAGATACCATCTTGAACCAGAAGGGAAAGGATTGTATCTGTATTTATGTTGCCATTGGACAGAAGGAATCCACCATTGCTTCTTTGGTGGAGAACTTAAAGAAAAATGAGGCGATGAGCTACACCTGTGTGGTAGCGGCTACAGCGGCGGATCCGGCACCGATTCAGTACATTGCCCCCTATGCGGCAACTTCCTTGGCAGAGTACTTTATGTACCAGGGGAGAGATGTACTGATTGTTTATGATGACCTTTCCAAGCATGCGGTGGCCTACCGTGCATTATCTCTTCTTTTGGGAAGAGCACCCGGACGTGAGGCTTATCCCGGAGACGTTTTCTATCTCCATTCCCGTTTGCTGGAGCGTTCCTGCCGTTTGTCCGATGCCTTGGGAGGAGGTAGCATTACCGCCCTTCCGATTATCGAAACTTTGGACGGAGACGTTTCCGCCTATATTCCTACCAACGTTATTTCCATTACCGACGGACAGATCTTCTTAGAGAGTAACCTTTTCTTTGAGGGACAGAGACCTGCGGTAAATGTAGGACTTTCCGTATCCCGTGTGGGTGGTGCAGCCCAGACCAAGGCCATGAAGAAGGCGGCAGGTTCCCTGCGTATCGACTTGGCACAGTATAGAGAAATGGCGGTATTTACTCAGTTCTCTTCGGATTTGGATGAAAGTACCAAGACTCAGCTGGAACAGGGAGCGATTTTAATGGAGCTGTTAAAGCAGCCCCTTGGCCGTCCCCTTTCTTTGGGAGAGCAGGTAGTAACTTTGGTGCTTGCCCTTCATAAAGAATTCCTGGGTACAGCGAAGAAGGATGTGAAGGACTTACAGAATAAAGTTTTGGCCTTCTTTAACGAGCAGGAGGGAGATTTAATCAGGAACATAGAGATTTCCGGCCTTTTGCAGGAAGATATGGAGCAGCGGATTATTCAGCTGTACCATGATTTTCTGAAGAAGGAAGAGGAAAAGCTTTCATAAAGGAGGCAGACCTTGCCTACAACAAGAGAATTACGAGACCGAATCCACAGCATTGATAACACCATGAAGATTACCAATGCCATGTATTTGATTTCCAGTACAAAGATGCGTAAGGCCAGAGCGGGTTTGATGCAAACCGAGCCTTACTTCTATACCCTGCAGTCTATGATGGCCAGAGTTATGCGACATTTGCCGGAGGATTATACCCACCCTTATTTGGATCTTCGAGAGGGCGTAGCCAACGGTCAGGGAACGGTAGCCATTCTCTGTGTGACCGCGGATAAAGGACTGGCAGGAGCTTATAACCACAATGTCATCCGGAAAACGGAAGAGCTTTTAGCGAAGTATCAAAATTATCGGCTTTTTGTGGTAGGAGAGATGGGAAGAAGCTATTTTCACAGTAGAAACATTCCCATTGAAGAGGCCTTTCATTACACCGCCCAGAATCCTACCCTGCACAGAGCCCGTGTGATTACCCGGAAAATGATGGAATTTTTCGAGGATAAGGAGATTGACGAACTGCATATCGTTTTCACCAGAATGAAAAATTCATTGGAAATGGAATGTGAGGAGGAGCAGCTTCTTCCCTTGGATAAGCTTCATCCGGTATTTGTGAAGCTGCCGATTACCGCAAACTATGAGGCCTTTAATATTTTCCCCAGCACGGATGCTTTGATTGACAATGTTATCCCGGACTATATTAACGGTTATATTTACAGTGCTTTGGTGGAGGCCTTTTGTGCAGAGCAACAGGCCAGAATGACCTCCATGGATGCGGCAAACCGAAACGGAAACGAGCTGAAGCAAAAGCTCCGTATTCAGTATAATCGTGCCAGACAGGCTCAGATTACCCAGGAAATCACGGAGATAGCTGCAGGTGCCAAGGCACAGAAGGCGGCCAAAAAGAAAAATAAACAAGAGGTTTAATTTTATAATAGAGAGGAGAAGGGGGAAATGCAGACAGGAAAAATTGTCCAGGTTATGGGACCTGTTGTGGATGTGGAGTTTATGGAAGCCCCGCTTCCCAAGATTAAGACCGCCATGGTGGTAGATAACCACGGCGTAACAGGAACCATGGAGGTAGCTGAGCATTTAGGAGAGAATACCGTCCGTTGCATCATGCTGGCCCCCAGTGAGGGATTGGAAAGAGACATGGAGGTCCGTTCCACAGGAAAGGGTATTTCCGTTCCGGTGGGAGAGCAGACTCTCGGCCGTCTCTTTAACGTATTGGGAGAAACCATTGACGGAAAGGATCCTATTACCGACGGAGAGGAATGGGAAATCCATAGAAAACCGCCTGCTTTTGTGGATCAAAGCCCGGTACAGGAAGTACTGGAAACCGGAATCAAGGTTATCGATCTGATTGCTCCTTATGCAAAGGGGGGAAAGGTCGGTCTTTTCGGAGGAGCCGGAGTAGGAAAAACCGTTCTGATTCAGGAGCTGATTCGAAACGTGGCAACAGAGCACGGCGGATACTCCATTTTCACCGGAGTAGGAGAGCGTTCCCGTGAGGGTAATGACCTCTATATGGAAATGACGGAATCCGGTGTTATTAAGAACACTGCTCTGGTATTCGGACAGATGAACGAGTCTCCCGGAGCCAGAATGCGTGTAGCGGAGACCGGACTTACCATGGCGGAGTATTTCCGTGATGTGCAGAAGAAGGATGTATTGCTCTTTATTGATAATATCTTCCGTTTTGTGCAGGCGGGTTCAGAGGTATCTTCTCTGCTGGGAAGAATGCCTTCCGCGGTAGGATACCAGCCCACCTTGGCTTCCGAAATGGGACAGCTGCAGGAAAGAATCGCCTCCACCAAGGAGGGATCCGTTACCTCCGTACAGGCGGTATACGTTCCGGCGGATGACTTAACCGACCCGGCACCGGCTACCACCTTTGCCCACTTGGATGCCACTACGGTACTTTCCAGAAAGATTGTTGAGCAGGGTATTTATCCGGCGGTGGATCCTTTGGAGTCTTCTTCCCGTATTTTGGAAGAAAGCATTGTGGGAAAAGAGCACTATGACACTGCCCAGAGCGTTTTACAGATTTTACAGAAGTACAAGGAATTACAGGATATTATCGCCATCCTCGGTATGGAAGAGCTTTCCGAGGAAGATAAGCTTTTGGTATATCGTGCCAGAAAGATTCGTAACTTCCTTTCTCAGCCATTCTTCGTGGGAGAACAGTTTACCGGCGTAGCAGGACGCTACGTACCCTTGAAGGAAACCATCGAGGGCTTTAAGGCCATTATCAGCGGAGAGATGGATGATGTGCCGGAGCTGGCGTTCTTCAATGTAGGAAATCTGGAGGACGTAAAGAAGAAGGCAGAGCTCTTAAAGGGCTAAGGAGTTTTCTATGATGCGAGGAAACGGAAACTTATTTAGCGCAAAGGTCATTGCCACCAACAAGGTGTACTATGATGATCGTTTGCTATATCTGAATGTTCGAACACTGGACGGACAAATCGGTTTTATGGCACACCATGCCCCGATTGTAGTAGCGGTGGACATCGGTGTGTTGGACATGCAGAAGCCGGACGGCTCCTGGGAACATGTAGAAGTAGGAAAGGGTATTCTGCAATTTGCCAATAACCGTCTTACCCTTTTGGTGGACACTTTGGAAACCAAGGAAGAGATGGATATCCGAAGAGCGGAAGAGGCCAAGGAAAGGGCGGAGGAAGAGCTTCGCCAGAAGCAGAGCTATCAGGAGTTTAAGAAGTCCCAGGCGGCTTTGGCCAGAGCCTTGGGAAGACTGGAATTCTACAAAAAGACCTATATGTAGAAAGCCGGAATTCTGTTAAAATGCTGTTTTTGTAGCTTGGATTTTTACAAGGAAATCCGCCTATGGAGAGAAGATTCTTCAAATCTCTTGCTTATCCTTTCATTTGGAATTACAATGGCAAGGATTAGGAAAGAAAAGGAGAAACTATGTTTAGTCCAAAACAGAAAAAAACCATTACTACAGTGATCGTTGTCATTTTGATTGCCATGATGGTGCTTACCATGGTATTGCCACCATTGCTTTCGAGAATGTAAAATGAGAAGAGAAAAAATCCTTCTTTTAGGCTACCCCGGACAAAGGGGTAGCCAGTTTTTATGGAAAAAAATACGGGAGACAAAGGATTGTCCCTTTTCTAAAGCTTTTATAGAGGAAGAAGAGGAAAGATTGAGAAGTCTGCCAAGACTCTATTTAAAAGAGACGGCTCATGGGAAGCGAACTGGGGAGGCCGTTAAGACCTTGCCGGAAAGAGGCGGAAATCCACAAAGCTGCCCGGAGTATCCCATCCTTTCTGCGGAAAATATTCTTTTATTTGCAGAGGGAGAAAAGAAGGGGCAAAGTATTCCTCTTTATGAAGAGGATCTGCAATCCAAATGGAATGCAGGAGAGCTTAGCTTAGGAAGTGTGGAAAATCTTTTTCCAAACTGGATTTCCGACTTCGGGATTTCAGAGATCCTACCCCTGGGAAGAGGAGGAATTCTTTCCGGCCTTTGGCAACTTTCCGGAGGCGGCTTTTCCTTTTCCTACGAAAAAATCCCCTTCTTACAGGGGACGATAGAGCTCTGCGAACATTTTCAGATTTCCCCCTATTATCTTTATTCGGGAAATGCCTATCTTCTTCGGCTGGAAGAGGCTGAGGCTTTTTCAGAGCTGGCAAGGGAGAGAGGAATTGTGGCTTCCTGTATCGGCATTTCGGAAGAAGGGAAGAAACGCATGAGAAGGGATGCTCAGGGAGAGTCCTTTTTAACGAAGCGGGAGAGGGACAGCTTGGAGGAGCTGTTTTCTAAATGGGATCTGGAGGAGAGCTTGCCGGCCTTCTTTAGGAAAGAGGATTCCCTTGTATTTTAAGACGAATGCCTTTGTATTTTTAGGAGAATGCCTTTCCCTTGCGGTGCTTTTGGAAATTGAGTACAATAGATTTTCGGGAAAAGAACTTCAGGCTAAGCTTTTCCGCTTGGTAAGGGAAGATTCTGAGAATTTTTATAAAACAGAGATCAAGTCCTATGGAAGGAAAATAAAGGAGAAGCATGAGAGAAAAAATTCTAAGCATCATAGAGAAGAACGCGAAATTGCCTGTAGAGGATTTGGCTGCTCTTTTGGGAGAGGATCCGGAGCAGGTAGGGGCTGAAATTAAAGCTATGGAAAAGGAAGGCGTAATCTGTGCCTACCATACCCTGATTAACTGGGACAGCACCCAGGATGAACGGGTAGATGCCCTTATTGAGGTGAAGGTAACTCCCCAAAGAGGCATGGGCTTTGATAGTATTGCAGAGCGTATTTACCAGTACGAAGAGGTGGATGCTCTGTATCTGATGAGTGGAGCCTTTGACTTTACCGTAATCGTAAAGGGAAGAACCATGAAGGAAGTGGCTAACTTCGTTTCCATGAAGTTGGGACCTATGGAGTCCGTCCTTTCCACAGCCACCCACTTTGTGTTAAAGCGGTACAAGGATCACGGCACCAAGCTGGTGGCGCCGAAGAAGGATGAAAGAATGCAGGTATCTCCATAGCATTATAGAAGTGCCGGCAAGGAATTTTCCAAAGAAGAAATAAGAGAGTGAGCATGAGCGAAAACAAGGAACAGCAACAAATTTTGCCCAGGGAATTAAACCCGGCGATTGTAAATATACGTCCCAGTGGAATCCGGAAGTTTTTTGATATTGTATCGGAAATGAAGGATGCCATTTCTCTTGGCGTGGGAGAACCGGACTTTGATACCCCCTGGCATATTCGGGAAGAGGGAATCCATTCTTTAGAGAAGGGAAGAACCTTTTATTCCTCCAATGCAGGACTGTTGGAGCTTCGAGAAGCCATCTCCGACTACGTGGCCGAAAAGCATCAGCTGCAGTATGACCCGAAAAATGAGGTTATGGTTACCGTAGGAGGTTCGGAGGCCATTGACCTGGCTATGCGTGTCATTTTAGAGCCGGGAGACGAGGTTTTGATTCCGGAGCCCTGCTATGTTTCCTATACTCCCTGTGTAAAAATGGCCTACGGTGTACCGGTGCCCATTGCCCTGGAGGCAAAGGACCAGTTCCGCCTGACCAAGGAAAAGCTGGAGCAGGCTATTACGGAGAAAACAAAAATACTGGTACTCCCCTTCCCCAACAATCCCACCGGAGGCATCATGGAGAAGGAGGATTTGGAAGAGATTGTGCCCTTGATTTTAAAGCATAATCTCTATGTGCTGACCGATGAAATCTACTCCGCCCTTTGCTACAAGGGAGAGCATCATTCCATTATCGAGTTTCCGGGAATGCGGGAAAGAACCGTGTATATCAACGGATTTTCCAAAGCCTATGCCATGACCGGCTGGCGCTTGGGCTATGCCTGCAGCGCGGCACCCATTTTAAAGCAAATGTTGAAGCTTCATCAGTATGCCATCATGTGCGCTCCCACCACTTCCCAGTATTCCGCTGTGGAAGCCATTCGGAACGGAGAAGAGGACGTGCTGAAAATGCGGGATGCTTATAATGAAAGAAGAAGACTCCTCTTGTACCATTTTCAGAAAATGGGCTTGGACTGCTTTGAACCCTTCGGAGCCTTCTATGTTTTTCCTTCTATCAAGAAGTTCGGCCTCAGCAGTGAGGAGTTTGCGGAACGGCTGCTTCGAGAAGAAAAGGTTGCGGTGGTGCCGGGAAATGCCTTCGGAGATTCGGGAGAGGGATTTATTCGTATATCCTATGCCTATTCCATTGAGAATTTAAAGCTGGCTTTAGAAAGAATAGAGCGTTTTGTGAAGAAATTACAGGAGAGCAATCATGGCCTGGTATGATGGCGCAATTTTTTATCAAATCCTGCCGGGGGCGGTGCTTTCCACCCTTTCCGGGAATGAGAACAGAAATATCAAGGAATTAGAGGAATACCTCCCCTATTTAAAGGTATTAGGCTGTGACGGCATTATCCTGGGACCGGTGTTTTCCAAGAACCCCTTGCAGTACGGCACGGGTGACTTTCGTCAGATTCGGGAATGGTTGGGAACGGAAGAAGAGTTTCGAGGCTTTGTGGAGGATGCCCATGGGATGGGAATTCGCATTGTCTTGGATGTGGCCTTCCCCTTTTGTGACAGAAGCTTTTTCGCTTTCCAAGATTTGCAGGAAAAGGGAGAAGCCTCCCCGTATTGTAATTGGTTTTTGGATTTAGACTTTTCAAAGAGTTCCCCCATGGGGGATTCCTTTTCCTATCAATCCTTTAGAAATATGCCGGAACATCCCTTGTTCAATCTGGATAATGAGGAGCTTCGGCGTTACCTTGTGGAACAGGTAAAGCACTGGATTTCCGCCTATGATATTGACGGTCTGCGTCTGGCCTACAGTGAAGCGGTAGATATTCATTTTCAAAAATCCCTCCGCTACTTCAGCAGTCAAATGAAGCCGGAGTTTTTCCTTTTGGGGGAGCAGTTTATCGGAGAGCTGACCAGAGCAATCAATACGGAAACCTTACAATCTCTGGCCAATCAGGAGCTTTATCAGGGGCTTTGCCAAGCCTTTAATGAGAAGAATTTCTATGATTTGGCTCAGAGAATCGGAAAAAACCAAGAGCTTACAAAGCAAATGCAGCTCTTTCTGGAAAGTCCCAATACCCATAGAATTGCCACGGTCTTAGAAGAGGAAAAAAATCTTTGGGGAATCTATATGGCGCTTTTCACCTTGCCGGGAAGACCTACTCTGTATTATGGAGGAGAATATGCTTTGGCGGGAAAAAGAAGGGAAAAGGAGGGAGAAATTCTTGCTCCGAAGTTCACTCTGTCCCAATATAAGCCGGATGCCTTTACCAGCTATATTGCGAAGCTGGCGGAGATTCACGGGAAGAACTCGGAGTTGCAAATCGGAGAATTTAAAGAGGTTTATCTGGATCATAGACTCTATGCCTATCTTCGATTGGACGGAAACAGCGCCGTGCTTACGGTGTTGAACAATGACAGCATGGATCAATATATTACCTTAACCCTTCCCAAGAAGGCGAGCATTGCCTTTGACCTGATGACCACGGAGCCGGTGGAGCTGACAGAGGAAGGGAATATCAAGGTTTTCTGTGAAGCTCACGGAGGAAGAATCATTAAGTTAAAATAATAGGTTCAGATTGAGAGTGGAGGGAAATTTTGCCCTCCATTTTCTTTGTAAAACAATAAAATAAGAGGACAAAAGCCCTGAAAATAAGGTATACTAAGAAGATAAACAAAGAGCATGATTCTCATCTGCGGATGGAAAGAGCTTATGTGTGGAAGCTGGGTATTTCATGGCTAAAGATGATTCCCATCTGCGGATGGAAAGAGGAGGAGAGTTCTATGGAAGGTTTTCTTTCAGAGTTAGACCGGTATCTTTTTGGAAACGGAAGGCATTATAAAATTTATGAGAAGATGGGGGCTCATCCTGCTTGCTTTGAAGGGCAGGAGGGAATCCATTTCGCGGTTTGGGCTCCCCATGCCAGGAGAGTGTCTATCGTTTGTGACCGAAACGGCTGGGATCCGGAGAGGAATCCCATGCTTCCCTTAGAAAGTACAGGCATTTATGAAGGCTTTTATCCCGGAATGGGAGTGGGAGAGCTTTATAAATATGCCATTTTGACAGAGGCGGGAGAGTGGATTTATAAGGCGGATCCTTATGCCTTTGCAGCGGAATTCAGACCGGGAACCGCCTCCATTACAGCAGACCTTTCTGATTTTCCCTGGGCAGACGGAAAATGGATGGAAGAGCGAAAGAAGAGAAATCCGGAAGAATCTCCCCTGTCCGTGTATGAAGTACATTTGGGCTCCTGGAAACGTTGCAACCGTCCGGAAAATAACGGTTTTATCAATTACATCGAAGCGGGAGAACAGCTGGCAGAGTATTGCAACTATATGGGCTATACCCATGTGGAATTGATGGGCATTGCGGAGCATCCCTTTGACGGCTCCTGGGGTTATCAGGTAACCGGCTATTATGCCCCCACCTCCCGATATGGCAATCCCAGACAGTTTATGGAGATGGTTAACATTTTGCATCAGCACGGTATCGGAGTGATTTTAGACTGGGTTCCCGCACATTTTCCTAAGGATGCCCACGGACTGGCGGACTTTGATGGAACCGCCTGCTATGAGCATCCGGACAGTAGACTGGGAGAGCACCCGGACTGGGGCACCAAGGTCTTTAACTATGAGAAGACAGAGGTGCAGAATTTCCTCATTGGCAATGCCCTCTATTGGTACGACATGTATCATATTGATGGCTTACGAGTGGATGCGGTGGCTTCCATGCTGTATCTGGATTACGGCAGAAAAGACGGAGAATGGCTTCCCAATATCTACGGAGGAAACGGCAATCTGGCAGCCATCGAGTTCTTTAAGCATTTAAATTCCATTATCCGAAAGAGAGAGGACGGCACCGTAATTATTGCGGAGGAGTCCACTGCCTGGCCGGATATTACCAAGTCTCCGGATGAGGGGGGCTTAGGCTTCCACTTCAAATGGAATATGGGATGGATGCATGACTTCCTGAGCTACATGAAGGAAGATCCCATGTATCGAAACTACCACCATAATCAGCTGACCTTCGGCATGAGCTATGCCTATTCGGAGAAGTTCATTCTGGTGCTCTCCCATGACGAGGTGGTACACCTAAAGCGATCCATGATTGAGAAAATGCCGGGAAGCCGGGAACAGAAGTTTCGGAACCTTAAGGCGGCATACTTCTTTATGATTGGCCACGCCGGAAAGAAGCTGCTCTTTATGGGACAGGATTTCGGGCAATACCGAGAGTGGAACGAGGATTGCTCCATTGACTGGCATTTGTTGGAAGAGAAGGAGAACCGTTCCTTACATTCCTTCCTACGAGATCTTTTACAACTATACAAGAGCTATCCTGCCCTTTATGAGGCGGACTATCTTTATGAAGGCTTCTCCTGGGTAAATGCGGACGATGCCAGCCGTTCTATTTATAGCTTTATTCGTAACCCGAAAAACCATCTGCCCCATTTCGGAAAGCCGGGAGTTCAGAATAGCGCCCTGGCGGCAGTGGCAACAGAGGGTAAGGCCGTTTTAGAAAACGGCAATATAGCTTTAGAGGGCGGCAAGGACGCTTCTGCTACAAATTCGAAAGAACATCGGGAAAGCCTGCTCTTCGTGGTGAATATGACTCCTATGGATCACGAAGAATACTGGGTAGGTATGCCGAAAGCCAAGGAAGCAAGACTGATTCTTACAGAAGAAGGGCTTTGCAAGGAGGAAAAATACTACCCCGTGGTCAAGGGAGAATGTGACGGAAGAGACTATCACATTGCCTACCCCTTAAAGGGCTTCGGCTGTGCATTATTTGCCTTTACAGAGGAAACTGAGGATTCCTGTGCCAACGCTCTTTCTCAGGAAAAAGAGGAAAAGCTTCAAGTTTCCGAGGAAAAGCCGGAAGGACAGCAGGAGAAAAAAGAAAGCTCTAAGGTGGCGGAAAAGACAGCAGAGAAGACAGCAGAGAAGACAGCAGAGAAGACAGCAGAAAAGACAGCAGAGAAGACAGCAGAAAAGACAGCAGAGAAGCCGGCAGAAAAGGCAGTAGAGAAAATAGCAGAAAAAAATGCCGAGAAAACAGCAGAAAAAACTATAGAGAAAAATACTGAGAAAGTAGCAGAGAAAACTGCGGAATACTTCAGCGAAGTCAGAGTTCGGGAGGAAGCCGGCTGAAGGAAAGTCTGGAAGAGAGTGAAAGCCCGACTAAGGGCAGCTCTTTTTCGGAAGAAATAAAGTGAAAAGCAGCTTTAAGGGATTAAGATAAATTGTCCGGATGACAAGGCTAAACTGCTTAATCAAGGATTAGAATAGTCTGAAAGACAAGCTATTACAACACTACTAGGATCACTAAGAAAGGAAGTAAGCCAATGCAATACAATTTTGATGAAGTAATCGATAGAAAGGGAACGCGCTGTGCAAAGTATGACGAGCGAATCAAAAAGTTCGGTACAGAGGACTTGATTCCCCTTTGGATTGCGGATATGGACTTTAAAACAGCCCAGCCCATTATCGATGCCTGCAAAAGGCGGGCGGAAGAAGGAATTTTTGGCTACACTTCCAGACCGGATTCCTATTTTGAGGCAGTACAGAACTGGGAAAAAGAACGCTATGACTGGTGCCCGGATACTGCATTGATGTCCTGGTCCTTAGGGGTGGTGCAGAGCCTTACCGCTATTGTCCGTACCTTTTCCCATGTGGATGATAAAATCCTGATTCAAAGTCCGGTTTACACAGAATTCTGGGATATTCCGGACATGGCCGGCAGAAAGGTTTTGGCCAATGCCTTAGTGGAAAAGGAAGACAGATGGCAGGTGGATTTTGCAGACTTTGAAGAGAAGGCAAAGGAAGCCAAGATTTTCATTCTTTGTAATCCCCATAATCCGCTGGGACTGGTTTGGGAAAAAGAAGAACTGCAGAAAATGATTGAAATCTGCCATAAGCATCATGTGCTGGTGGTTTCCGATGAAATTCACTCTGACCTTATCTTCCATGGGAAGAAGCATTTGCGCGCTGCAACCGTTTCTCCCTTGGCAAAGGAAACGGTGATTACCTGCGTATCTTTAAGCAAGACCTTTAACTTGGCAGGTTTGCAGGCTTCCACCACCATTTTCCCCAATCAAGAACTGAAGAAGGATTTCGACCTGTTCTGGACCAGAATGGATATCCACAGAAACAATGCCTTTTCTTCCGTGGCTATGGAAGCGGCTTACCGCGAGGGCGGAGAATGGCTTTCCCAGCTCCTGTCGTACTTGGAGGCAAACCTAAGCTTTGTGGAAGACTTTGTTAATCGGGAGATTCCAAAACTTAAGGTGCATGTGCCGGATGCCACCTATCTGATGCTCTTGGATTGTCGAGGCTTAGGCATGAATGATAAGGAACTGAATGATTTTATGGTGCATAAGGCAAAAATCGGTCTAAATGCCGGCGTATCCTTCGGAAAGGAAATTTCCGGATTTATGCGTCTGAATGTAGCCTGCTCCCGAAAGCTTTTGGAACAGGGCTTGATTCAGCTTCGGGATGCGGTGGCAAGCTTATAAAAGGGTTAAAGAAACGGAATGGTGAAAGGAAGAGGCAAAAAGAAAAAGGGAGTTTTCTCCTTTTTTCAAGGGAAAAAAGCGAAGAGGCAGCAGGGCAGAACTGCTTCCTTTATGGAAGGCATCCAGCTTTTTTCCGCCTTCTTCCTTCTCTTTCTTTTCGGGATTTTTTTATTCCGAAAAGCCCATCAGACCCAATGGTATTTTCCGGCTTCCGTCCTAAAGCACCAGGCCGCTATGGAGCGGGTAGCCAAAGAAAAGGGACTGGAAGAGGACTTGGATGTGCTCTTTGCCATTATGACAGTGGAATCCCACGGCAAATTAAAGGATGTGATGCAGTCCAGCGAGTCCAAGGGTCTGCCGGTAAATACATTGGATACGGATGCCTCCATTGAGCAAGGGTTAAAGTATTATAAGGATTTAAAGGAAAAGGCAAGGGCATTGGGACTGGAGGAAAAAGCAGTAATTCAGGCCTATAATTACGGCCCCGGCTTTTTGTATTATGTGGAGAAAAACGGAGGCAAATACACCGATGCATTGGCAGAGGAATTTGCCAAAAACATGGCGAAAGGGAAGACGATAAAATACAGCCACCCCATTGCCAAAAAAGAAAATGGCGGTTATCGCTATCTCTACGGCAATATGTTTTACGCCAGAGTAGTAGAAGAAACCTTACAGTTTCATAGGGAGAAAAATAAGATGGAAATCACCACAGTCCAGAAAATCCTGATGAGTGCTACGGCAGGATTGTTTTTATACATCATGCTTTTGGAAACCTTTATGACCGACAGCGACAGCACTTCCCGGGTTTTCAAAATGTCGGTTCGAGAATTACGAAATAAAAATATCAATACTCTATTTAAAAACCAGGGGATTTATAACGGCCTGCTGGGCTTGGCTTTACTTTACGGCGTTTACAGTCCCGGTGCCAATGTGGAGCTTTGCCTTGTGTTATGCAGTATCATGTTTTTGGTGGCGGTATACGGAGCCATCAGCTCGGATAAGATGATTCTTCTGAAACAGGGAACCCTGCCCTTCTTAAGTTTAGTAAGCTTGATTTTAAAGTGGTAGAGAAAGAGGAATTGGATTCTTTGTACAGAGGGAATTGAACAGAGCTTTTTTGTACAGAGAGAATTGAACAGAGCTTTTTATAGTACAGAGAGAATTGGACGGCGCTTACGTCCATAGGGAGGAAAGTATGCTGATTATTTTTGCGATTTTTGGAGTGGCAATAGGGATTAGTCTTTTCATGGGATTATCAAGAAAAAATAGGTAAAAGCCATGGAAATGTTTGCAGGAGGAAAATAGTGTCCGAAAAAAATATATCCGAAAAAACGAAGTTAAAAAATAAAGAGCATTCTCTCCAAAAGAATGATTTGATTAGGCTGGAAATTACAGATCTGACAGAAGAGGGCCAGGGCGTCGGAAAAAAAGACGGCTTGGTTTTTTTCGTGAAAGACAGTGTGATGGGAGACCTGGTAGAGGCCAGGATTTTAAAGGCAAAGAAGAATTATGCTTATGCCAAGGTGGAGAAGCTTCTGGAAGCATCCCCTTACCGCATCACACCCCTCTGTCCTGTAGCGGGAAAATGCGGAGGCTGTCAGCTACAACATTTGTCCTATGAAAAAGAGCTGGCATGGAAAGAAGATAGAATAGCCCAAAGCCTGATTCGCATTGCCGGACTTTCTCCGGAGGAAGTAGAGAGCAAAAAAGAGGGAATTCTGGGCGGAGTGCTTTCACGCTATCGGAATAAAGCCCAGTATCCAGTGCAGAACGGGATGAAAATCCGAGAGGAAAAAACAGTATCCGGAAGAGCTTTTGCAGAAAGAAAGAAGGGTTCGGAGAATGAACAGGAAAGTTATGATTCTTTGCGCATGGGCTTCTACGGCTTTCATAGCCACCGCATTATCGAAACCGAGGACTGCCTGATTAACAGCGCAGAGAATCCTTTGATTTTAAACTGTATCAAAGACTGGGCAAGGGAATATAAGATTTCCGGCTATGAGGAGGAAACAGGAAAAGGTTTGCTTCGCCACATTTTCCTAAGAAAGGGCTTTTCAACAGGAGAAATCCTGCTTTGCCTTGTGTTAAACGGAAAGAGCCTGCCCCATGGAAAAGAGCTGTGGGAGCGCTTGCAGGACTTGTCTTTTAGTGTTGAGGAAAGCGGACAAGTTCAAGGAAGTATTGTCGGTCTTTGCGTGAATATCAACGAAGGTAGGGGCAATGCCATTTTAGGAAGAGAAACCCGTTGCCTTTACGGAAAAGACAATATAGAGGATAAAATCGGGGAGCTTAGCTTCTCTATTTCCGTGCCTTCATTTTATCAGGTGAATCCTGCCCAGACCGAGAAAATCTATGGGAAAGCTCTTGAATATGCAGCCCTTACTGGAGAAGAAACCGTTTGGGATTGCTACTGCGGAATCGGTACCATTTCCCTATTTCTTGCCCAAAAGGCCAAGCAGGTTTACGGACTGGAAATCGTTCCGGAAGCCATTGAGAATGCTAAGAAAAATGCGGAAAAGAACGGTCTCCATAATACAGAATTCTATGTGGGAGCCGCAGAGGAAGTCCTTCCCGAGTGGGTGGAAGGACAGAAGAGAGAAGGCAAGGATGTGGGAAATCTGGTAGATGTGGTTTCCCTGGATCCCCCCAGAAAAGGCTGTGATGAAGCTTGTCTTTCCGCTGTATTGGAATTAAGCCCGAAACGTATTGTCTATGTGAGCTGTGACACAGGAAGTCTGGCGAGAGATATTAAGTATCTAAGAGAAGGTGGATATACGCTGGAGAAATGGGTGGGAATTGATAACTTCCCGAGGACGGGGCATGTTGAGACGGTAGCACTTTTGTCCAAACTCGATGTCGATAAGCACATAAGTGTTGAAATTGAGCTGGATGAGCTGGATTTGACAAGTGCTGAAAGTAAGGCGTCTTATGCACAAATTAAGGAATATATATTAGAAAAATTTGATTTAAAGGTTTCGACACTCTATATTGCACAGATTAAAAAGAAGTGTGGAATTGT
Organism: uncultured Oribacterium sp.; assembly: GCF_902481605.1. Classification (NCBI taxonomy): domain Bacteria; kingdom Bacillati; phylum Bacillota; class Clostridia; order Lachnospirales; family Lachnospiraceae; genus Oribacterium; species uncultured Oribacterium sp. The sequence continues at coordinate 17,908 of NZ_CABSXI010000034.1, forward strand.
ACTGAGGGAGAATTATAATAAATCGAAAAAAGAGAAACAGGTTATTCCACAATGCACACCGGAAAAAGAGGAAGCTATCATGGATGCTTTAAGGCATTTTAAAATGATTTAATAGAAATGGAGGGTATTTATGAGATGGATAATAAAAATAATCTTGTTCCCAATCAGTTTGCTGTTAAGCATTTTGACTGCCTTTCTGACATTCTTGCTTAGCGTAGGAACAGCAATCCTATATTTGCTTATGCTGATGTGTGTATTTGTTGCCATAGGCTCGTTCTTTATGCTACACGATGCAAAAGCAGCAATAGAAGCACTTATCCTTGGATTTTTACTAAGTCCTTACGGAATACCGATGATCGGAGCTGTAATCATAGCGTTTCTACAAGGAATCAATGAAGCGATAAAATCAATCTAAAAAATTTCATAAAAATGGTTATGGGAGGCGATAGAGAAAATCTATCGTCTTTTTCTTTACGAAAAATCAAGGAAGGAGGAATTATGGACTTTGACTATTTCTATAACAGGGAAGCAGAGAGATTTAACTTTCTAAAAGTGCCTGAAATATTGGTAGATGGGGAAGAATTTAAGGGATTATCGGCAGAAGCAATCATACTCTATTCCATGCTTTTGAAACGGACAGGAATGTCCTTTAAGAATAACTGGATAGACAAAGAAGGCAGAGTATTCATCTACTTCACAGTCGAAGAAATTATGAAAAGAAGAAATCTCTCAAAACCTACGGCAATAAAAATATTGGATGAACTTGATGTCAAAAAAGGCATTGGACTGATTGAAAGAGTAAGACTTGGACTTGGAAAGCCGAACATCATTTATGTAAAAGACTTTATGAGTATATCGGAAGTAAAAGAAACTGACCTCTTGAAGTTAAAAACTTTTACTTCAGAAGTAAAAAATATTGACCTCAGAAGTAAAGAAAATGAACTTCAGGAAGTAAAAACTCTTTACCCTAACTATATAGATAATAATAAGAGTGAGTATAGTAAGAGAGATTTTATGAAGCTCGGCACATTTCAAAATGTGTTTTTAACAGATGAAGATGTATCAGAATTGCAAATCACGATGAACGGACAGCTTGATAACTATATCGAAAGACTATCCGCATACAGCAAAAGCACTGGAAAGACCTATAAAGACCATAAGGCAACAATCCTTTCATGGTTTTATAAGGATCAGGGAAACAAGAAAGCGGATAAAACATCCAATATCCCGACATGGGAAGAATATGACAAAGGAGAGCATTTATGATGAGTGAGATGGAAAAAATAATGATTGAGGATACCGAGTATTTCTACGATCCGGAAAGAGAATATATCAAAGACGGACACGCCTATTGCAAGAACTGTCATGAAAGAAAAGACGGAAAAGCCTTAGAGATGCTTGGTAAAAAGAGAATCTACAAAGTTTCCTGCAAGTGCGACAGAGACAGAGAAGCCAAACAAAAGGCAAGAGAAAAGCAGATGGAGATTGAGCGATTAAAAAGAAGTTGCTTTGCCTCCCTTATTCAGTGGACATACACTTTTAAAAACTATCAAGGAGAAGAAAATCAGAGCCTTACCATTGCAAAAAACTTTGTAAAAGAGTATGAGGAGATGAAAAAAGAAAATATCGGACTTCTCTTTTACGGCTCGGTAGGAAGTGGAAAAACATATCTTGCCTGCTCCATTGCAAATAGCCTTATTGAGCAGTATCAAATCAGTGTGAAAATCAGAAACTTTGCTCAGATAATCAACAATCTTCAAAAAAGCGGATTTGATTTTGATAAAAATGAGTATATCGAATCGCTTGTGAATACTTCCGTTCTCATTTTAGATGACTTGGGAATAGAAAGAGATACAAGCTATGCCAAAGAACAGGTCTATAACATTGTCAATAACAGATACCTGAAACAAAAACCGACCATATTTACAACCAATCTTTCCTACGACACCATTTCAAACTGCACGGAAAGTGTGGAATATCAGCGTATCTACTCAAGGATTATTGAGATGTGTATTCCGGTGATGGTTGTCGGAGAAGATTACAGAAAGATGATTCAAAAAGAAAAGCTAAACCGAAATAAAGAACGATTACTAAACGGAGGTGATAGAAGTTGATTAACGAAGAAATTGCAAGAAAGACACTAAGTCTTGAGGTTAAGGCTGCCAAAGTAACCGGAAAACTTCTTTTAACGCTATTGAAAAAACTGATGAAAGAAGCGAAAAAACTGGGAGGACTTGAAAAACTCGTTAAAGTAAACGGAAATGAAGTCAAGCTCAAAGATATGGCGAAAAAAGGACATCTTGAAGAAATACCGGTAGAAGAAGCGGAACTGAAAGAACTGAAAAAAGAGCTGAACAAATACGGGGTTAAGTTTTCGGTTATGAAAGATAAGGAAACAGGCAAATACGCTGTATTTTTCCAAGCCAAAGATATGAAAATGATGGAGAAAGCCTTTAAAAATGCTCTTGCAAGCTCAGAAAGAAAAACGGAACAGAAAGAATCCATTCGTAAAAATATCGAGAAGTTTAAAGAGATGGCAAAAAATACTGTTTCTAAGGATAAAGTTAAGAATAAACAGAAGGAGCAGAGCCTATGAGCAGCTTGATAACATTTGAAAATATGGAATTTGGGAAACTCACTGTAATGGAAAAAGACGGTGAGTTTTTCTTTATCGGAAAAGAAGTAGCTGAAAAGCTTGGATATTCTAATACGAGAGATGCACTGGTAAGACACATTGCGGAAGAAGATAAGGGAGTCGTGAAACACGACACCCTTGGTGGTAGACAGTCATTTACGATAATTAACGAGTCCGGTCTTTACTCTCTTATCCTATCTTCTAAATTACCACAGGCAAAAGAATTTAAAAGATGGGTAACCACAGAGGTGTTGCCGAGCATTCGCAAAAATGGCGGGTATCTCAAAAACCAAGAAAATATGAGCAATGAAGAAATATTGGCAAATGCGGTACTCCTTGCCAATCACCTGATTGCTGAAAAAGAAAAAATCATAGAGGATTTAGAGCCGAAAGCCAAGTATTTTGATGAACTGGTGAATAACCATCTGCTTACTAATTTCAGAAATACAGCAAAAGAGCTGCATATTTCTCAGAAAGCCTTTATTCAGTTTCTGCTGGATCAAAAGCTGATTTATCGGGATAAGAAAAATAGACTTCTACCCTATGCCAAGAACAACAAAGGATATTTTGAAGTAAAGGAATGGTGCAAAGAAGGGAGTGAAGCGGTCGGAATACAGACCTTTGTAACACCGAAAGGCAGGAACTACATATTACTTTTGATTGGAGGTGAAAAGACTCGTGATAGATAAAATATTAAAGGACATGAAAGGCTTGTTCAAAGTGCAAGATAAGGCAAGGTTTGTAAAACAAAACATTCCCTATCTTGCATTTTTCTATGTAGGCAACATCTTCTCTCATCATGTGAGAAGCTATATCGGTGGTGATGTCATAGATAAGATATTTCAGGGGATATTAGAGCTTAATACCATGAGTTTTATCCCAAGCATACATCTTATTGATATACTGGTAGGAATCGTTGTTGCTGCTATAATTAAATTCATTATCTATACCAAAGGCAAAAATGCGAAAAAGTTTAGACAAGGGAAAGAGTATGGTTCAGCAAGATGGGGAAATAAAAAAGACATCGAGCCGTACATGGATGAAAAGTTTCAAAACAATATCTTGCTCACTCAAACAGAACGATTAACCATGAACGGCAGACCGTCTAATCCAAAGTATGCAAGAAATAAGAATGTACTTGTTATAGGAGGATCAGGCTCCGGCAAGACTCGATTTTTTGTAAAACCCAACCTTATGCAAATGCACAGCAGTTATTGTGTAACCGATCCGAAAGGAACGATAGTCCTTGAGTGTGGCAAGATGCTTGAAGATAACGGATATGAGATAAAAATCTTAAATACCATCAACTTTAAAAAGTCTATGAGATACAATCCGTTCGCTTATCTTAGAAGTGAAAAAGACATACTCAAATTAGTGCAAACCATCATTGCAAATACCAAGGGCGAGGGAGAAAAGGCAGGTGAGGATTTTTGGGTTAAAGCTGAAAAACTCTACTATACGGCTTTGATAGGCTACATCTTCTATGAAGCTCCAAGAGAAGAAAAGAACTTTGCAACCCTTCTTGATATGATAGACGCTTCAGAAGTAAGAGAAGATGATGAAACCTACATGAATCCGATTGATAGACTCTTTGAAGCACTGGAAAAGAAAGAACCGACACACTTTGCGGTGAAGCAATATAAAAAGTACAAATTGGCAGCCGGAAAAACAGCGAAAAGTATATTGATTAGCTGTGGTGCAAGGCTGGCTCCCTTTGATATTCAGGAACTACGGGATTTGATGAAAGAGGACGAACTGGAACTGGATACTCTTGGAGATAGAAAGACCGCCCTCTTTGTTATTATCTCCGATACCGATG
>NZ_CABSXI010000035.1:0-22345 GCF_902481605.1 uncultured Oribacterium sp.
CTTCAAGCTTCGCTTTACTTGCTTTCAGTAAGTACCGACGGGCTCAGACTACCCCGCATTCAGACCTATATTGCTGAAAATTTCTAAAAATTTTGATTCTTTACAGCTCTCTTTTTAGTGTTTTAAGGGTTTATTCCTCCGGCTCGATTAGACCGTAGCTGTTGGCTTTTCTCTTATAGACTACATTGACCTTTCCGGTATTTCCGTCCTGGAAAACAAAGAAGCTGTGTCCCAGAAGCTCCATTTGCAAACAAGCTTCTTCTGCAGTCATAGGCTTTAAATCAATATGCTTGGTACGAACAATCTTGATTTCTTCCTCGTCCTGTGCCGGCTTCTCATCGATGAATTCCGAACTAAAGTCGGAACCTGCCTGATGACGCTGAATTAATTTGTTCTTGTATTTACGAATCTGCCGCTCCAGAACATCCACCACAAGATCAATAGACTGGTACATATCCGGGGTAGCTTCCTCTGCACGGATAACGCTTCCTTTTACAGGGATGGTTACCTCGATTTTCTGCATATCCTTTTGGGTAGAAAGTGTTACGTTACAGGGAGTTTCCGCCTGGAAAAACTTGTCCAGCTTCCCTAACTTCTTCTCCACGCCATTTTTTAGTCCATCGGTTAGACTAAGGTTTCTTCCGGTAATGGTAATTTTCATAAAAAATTCCTTCCTTTCTCAGTTGTCCAAAAGAATTTCTTCTTTTCTTGAGTATAGCATTTTTTTTGATGCAGTGGTATGAAAATCTTGTGAATAATCAACAAATCTGTATGGCGGAAACACCTTGAATAAGCTTGGAACTAATGGTAGAATCTATGAGTTATAGATTTATACGGAACCATACAGAGATTGTATGGAGAAGGAGTATAGGATAATGAATCTTTTCGAGAAAATATTTGGTACCCACTCACAGAGAGAATTGAAGCTGATCCAACCTAAGTTAGACAAGATCCTTTCTTTACAGAGCACGATGGCTGCTATGTCCGAGGAAGAGCTTAAGGGACAGACAGAGAAATTTAAAAATCGTTTGGCACAGGGAGAAACCCTGGATGACTTACTGCCTGAAGCCTTTGCTACCGTTAGAGAAGCGGCTAAGAGAGAGCTGGGTATGGAACATTTCCCCGTACAGTTGATTGGTGGAATCGTTCTTCATCAGGGACGTATTGCGGAGATGAGAACGGGAGAAGGAAAGACCCTGGTGTCTACCTGTCCCGCTTATTTGAATGCACTTGCCGGAAATGGCGTTCATGTCGTTACCGTAAACGATTACTTGGCTAAGCGTGACTCCGAGTGGATGGGAAGAGTACACCGTTACCTTGGCTTAACCGTCGGTACGGTTTTGAATGAAATGTCCACGGAGGAAAGACAGGCGGCCTATGCTTGTGATATTACCTATGTAACCAACAATGAATTGGGCTTTGATTACTTGAGAGACAACATGGCGATTTACAAGAGCCAGCAGGTACTTCGGGGCTTAAACTATTGTATTATCGATGAGGTGGACTCCGTTTTAATCGATGAGGCGAGAACACCTTTGATTATTTCCGGACAGTCCGGAAAGTCCACCAAGCTCTATGAGCTTTGTGACATTTTGGCACAACAGCTGGAAAGAGGAGAAGAGTCCGCCGAGTTTTCCAAGATCAATGCGATTTTGGGAGAAGAAATTGAAGAGACCGGAGACTTTATCGTAAATGAGAAGGAAAAGACCGTAAACCTTACCCAGCAGGGTGTGGAGAAGGTGGAGAAGTACTTCCATATTAACAACCTGGCGGATGCGGAGAACCTGGAAATCCAGCACAACATTATCCTGGCTTTAAGAGCCCATAACCTGATGTTCAGAGATAAGGACTATGTGGTTAAGGATGATGAGGTTTTAATCGTTGACGAATTTACCGGACGTATTATGAACGGTCGTCGTTATTCCGACGGTTTGCATCAGGCAATCGAGGCCAAGGAGCATGTACAGGTAAAGAGAGAGTCCAGAACCCTGGCTACCATTACCTTCCAGAACTTCTTCAACAAGTTCAAGAAGAAGGCCGGAATGACCGGTACTGCCCAGACCGAGGAAAAGGAGTTCAGAAACATTTACTCCATGGACGTTATCCAGATTCCTACCAACAGACCGGTACAGAGAATTGATTTGGATGATGCGGTATATAAGTCTAAGAAGGAAAAGTTCCAGGCGGTAGTGGATGAGATTCAGGCTATCCATGAGACCGGAGCCCCGGTACTGGTAGGTACCATTGCCATTGAAACCTCCGAGCTTTTATCCTCCATGCTTCGGAAGAGAGGCATTAAGCACAATGTCTTGAACGCCAAGTTCCATGAGCAGGAGGCGGCTATCGTAGCGGAGGCCGGTGTACACGGTGCGGTGACCATTGCCACCAACATGGCAGGTCGTGGTACCGATATTAAGCTGGATGATGAGGCAAAGGCTGCCGGCGGTCTTCATATCGTTGGTACGGAGCGTCACGAGTCTCGAAGAATCGACAATCAGTTAAGAGGTCGTGCCGGAAGACAGGGAGACCCGGGACAGTCCCAGTTCTTCATTTCTTTGGAAGATGACTTGATGCGTCTCTTCGGTTCCGAAAGATTGATGGGCATGTTTGAGGCTCTGGGTGTACCGGATGGAGAACAGATTCACCATAAGATGCTTTCCAATGCCATTGCCAAGGCACAGGAAAAGATTGAGTTAAACAACTATGGCATCCGTGAAAACCTCTTAAAGTATGATGAGGTTAACAACGATCAGAGAGATGTCATTTATACTGAGAGAGAAAAGGTATTGGAGGGGGACAATATGCGTCCTCTCATTGTACGCTTTATCACGGATACGGTGGATAATTATGTTGCCGAGTGTATCGGAGAGGGACAGACTCCCAAGGAATGGGATTTGTCCGGCTTGAATGACACACTGATGAGCATTATTCCTTTAAAGAAGTTAAGACTTACGGAAGAGGAATATGAGAACATGACCGGAGATGAGCTGAGCCAGAGATTGAAGGAAGAGGCCATTCGTCTTTATGAGCAGAAGGAGGCGGAGTTCCCGAATCCTGAGCAGATGAGAGAGGCGGAGCGAGTAATTCTTCTGAAGGTTATGGATCAGAAGTGGATGAGCCATATCGATGACATGGATATTTTAAGAGACGGTATCGGCTTGCAGGCATACGGACAGAAGGATCCGCTGGTAGAATACAAGATTGCCGGTTATGAGATGTTCCAGAATATGATGAGAAGCATTCAGGAAGAAACCATCCGTGTGCTGTACCAGATTAAGTTGGAGCAGAAGGTGGAAAGAGAGCAGGTGGCAAAGCCATTGGCAACCAATAGAGATGAATCTGCGGTAAGAAGTCCGAAGCAAAGAGAAGGCAGAAAGATTTATCCCAACGATCCATGCCCCTGCGGTTCCGGAAAGAAGTATAAGCAGTGCCACGGCGCGAACCTCTATCAGAAGAATTAATTGCCCTTCAGAGGAGCCGTTGCAGTAAGAATTAAGATCCAAAAGCAAGAATCAATAGAGTAAATAGTAAGAAGAGCATGAGAAAGGAGCCTCTGTGATTGAGTTTGATCAATTTAAATCAGAACTTTCCTCCAAGGAAGAGCCCTTACAGCAGTTGGAAGCTGCTCTGGACTTGGATACCAAGAGAAAAAGAATCATAGAGTTGGACCGTATGATGGAGGAACCTGATTTTTGGGGGGATCCGGAGAAGGCCAACAAGCTTTCCACAGAGGCGAGACATTTGAAGGATGAGCTGGAAGGCTTTACTGCGCTAAAAGGCAATTATGAGGATATTGAAGCCCTGATTCAGATGGGAAAAGAGGAAAATGATGATTCCGTAATTCCGGAGATTCGGGAATTACTGGAAAGCTTTTCCGAAAGATTGGATCAGATGAATACCACCCTCCTTTTGTCCGGAGAATATGACTGCATGAACGTTATCCTTCGCTTAAATGCCGGAGCAGGCGGAACGGAGGCCAATGACTGGGCAGGCATTCTCTACCGGATGTATACCCGATGGGCGGAGAGACATGGCTTTACAGTGAAAATCTTGGATTATCTGGATGGAGATGAAGCCGGCATAAAGTCCGTTACTATGGAAGTTGTGGGGGAATATGCCTACGGCTACCTTCGCTCCGAGTCCGGCATCCATCGCTTGGTTCGTATTTCTCCCTTTAATGCCCAGGGAAAGCGGCAGACCTCCTTTGTATCCTGTGATGTTATGCCGGATATCGAGACGGATATCGACATTGAGATTCGGGAAGAGGACATCAAGATGGAGGTATTCCGTGCCTCCGGTGCAGGTGGACAGCATATTAACAAGACCTCCTCTGCGGTTCGTTTGATTCATATTCCCACCGGCTTTGTGGCAGCCTGTCAGGAGGAACGTTCTCAGATTCAGAACAAAAACAAGGCCATGCAGATGTTAAAAACCAAGCTTTATTTGAAGGAAAAGGAAGAACAGGAAGCGAAGATTGCGGGCATTCGAGGAGAAGTAAAGGATAACGGCTGGGGATCCCAGATTCGTTCTTATGTTTTACAGCCATATCGTATGGTAAAAGACCTGCGTACAGGAGAAGAAAGCGGCAATACGGATGCGGTTTTGGATGGAGATATCGATCGTTTCATTTCCGCTTATCTGAAGTGGATGCAGTTGGGCTGTCCGGATCGAAAGATTGCGGGAAATGACTAAAAATGGGAAAAGTTTCTTAGGAGAAGAAAGGGGCGAATGAGATGAAGATTGCCATCATGGGCTACGGAACCATCGGATCCGGCGTGAAAGAAGTGCTGGATATGAATAGGGCACAGATTGAGAAAAAGGGCGGAGAAAATATTGAAATAAAGTATATTCTGGCCAGAAAAGAGCATATTCCCGGTGTGGAGGATGCCTTGGTCACTACAGATTTTTCCGTCATTGAAAATGATCCGGAAGTGGAGCTGGTGGTGGAATCTATCGGAGGAATTCATCCGGCTTACGAGTATATTAAAAGCTGTCTGGAAAAGGGCAAGCATGTGGTAAGCTCTAACAAGGCGGTGGTGGATGCCTGCGGTTCCAAGCTGATTCGAACTGCCAAGGAGCATAACTGTAACTTCTATTTCGAGGCTTCCGTAGGTGGCGGAATTCCGGTTATTCGTACCCTTTATCATAACTATGCCGGGGAAAATGTGACAGAAATTACCGGTATTTTAAACGGTACCACCAACTTCATCTTAACCAAGATGAGGGAGGAAGGCTCCAGCTTTGAGGACACCTTGAAGGAAGCGCAAAGACTGGGTTATGCGGAAAGAGATCCCTCTGCGGATATCGACGGCTTTGATACCTCCAGAAAGACGGCCATCCTCCTTTCCATGACCTCCGGCAATCGTTGTCGCCATGAGGACATTTACACGGAAGGAATCCGTAATGTCAGTGATATTGATATGTCTTATGCCAAGGCCTTAGGATACAGCATCAAGCTTTTGGGCTCCGTACAGACCGTGGAGGATAAATATTTTGCTTATGTAGCACCTATGATGGTGGAGGAGCAGGATCCTCTCTATCCGGTAAATGGTGTGTATAACGGGATTCGTATCGTAGGAAACTGTCTGGGAACCACCATGCTTTACGGCATGGGAGCCGGTAAGCTGCCTACTGCCAGTGCGGTAGTTTCCGATATCATTGCGGCAGTACGTCATAAAAGTAATTTCCAGGGAATCGGTTGGTCCGATAAAATGATTGAAATAGAGCCCATGGGCGGAAATGCTTTCCGTTATTTCCTTCGCATTGAAGGGACGGAAGAAGGAATTGAGAAGGAGTTAAAGAGCTACTTCGTAGAGAATGGAAAGGTAAAGGTTCATGTTCTTCCCGGACGAAAGGATGAATTTGCCATTATTTCCGATATTCTTTTCGAAGAAGATTTTCTGGCTCGTCTTTCCGCTTTCGAAGATGAAACCGGAAGGAGAGTATTCCACTACCTTCGTGTAAATTCCGGTTCGGAGGAGTAAGGAGATATCGCCGGCTAGCCGCAGCAGAAACGAGAGCTTCTTTTTGGGAATATCGCTTGTATGGAACTCGATGACATAGGTCTTGCCTACGACACCGGGGAAGAATAAAAAGAAACGCTGGCGTCTAAGGCACCAGCGTTTTTTGTGAATAGGAGTAGGGATGGAGTGGATTAGCAATAGTGAGGAAGAAAGCTATCAGTTGGCCTTTCTCCTGGGACAGGAAGCCAAAAAAGGCGAGATTTACTGTCTGGAGGGAGACCTGGGGGTAGGAAAGACCGTCTTTGCCAAGGGCTTTGCCAAGGGCCTGGGGGTTTCGGAAAATGTAGATTCCCCCACCTTTACCATCGTGAAGGAATATCAGGGAAGAGAAAAGCTCTATCATTTCGACCTCTACCGTATCGTAGATCCGGAGGAACTTTGGGAAATCGGCTTTCAGGACATGCTTTCCGGGGAAGGCATTGCTTTAATGGAATGGGCCAGTCAGGTCAAGGAGGATATTCCTCCGGAAGCCAAATGGATTTATATTGAGAAGGATTTAAGCCAGGGATTTTCCTTTCGAAAAATCCGTATGGAAGACAGCGATAAAGAGAAGTAGAGTAAGAAAAACTATGAAAGTTTGTGGAAAAACTCTTTAACAGAGAATAGGAAATAGAGCAATCTATGAAATAGAGTAATCTGCGAAATAGCGTAATCTATGAAAGAAAAGGATAAAAAATGATAAGCTTAGCTTTAGATGCCTCCGGACGAGTTTCCGGGGTTTGTCTTGTAAAGGACGGAGAAATTTTAGGGGAGATGGATTTACAAATCGGGCTCACCCACTCTGAAACCTTACTGCCTCTTTGTATCAGTCTTTTGGAGCATTGCAAGGTTTCTTTAGAAGAGGTGGATCAGATTTTCCTGTGCAAGGGTCCGGGCTCCTTTACCGGTCTTAGAATCGGAGCGGCAACAGGAAAGGGACTGGCTTTAGCCGGAAATATTCCCATCTATGGAATCAGTACCTTGGAAATGCTGCAGGAAAATCTGAGTTTTTTACAAAATCCCATCCATGTGCTTTTGGATGCCAGAAGAGGACAGGTTTATACCGCATCTTATCGCTTGGGGCAGTGCATTTCTCCTGAAAGGGCGGTGAGTATTGAGGAGCTTCTTGCCTTTGCAAAAGAACAGGAAGGGCAGCAGATTTTCTTGGGAGACGGCATTTTTCCCTATAGAAAGCAGATTGAAGAGAGCCTTAAGAAGGAACGCTGCCTCTTCCCCAATCCCCAGAACACCCTGCAAAGAGCCGCTTCCCTGGCATTACTGGGAGAAAAGAAAAAGGCGGAAGGCTTGGAAGCAGGATTTCACTTGGAGTATTTAAGGAAGCCTCAGGCGGAAAGAGAAAAGGAAGCAGGAGTTTTAAAGGATTTCCAGATTGTGCAGGAAGAGGCATACAAAGACTTAGGAAAAACCAGGGATAAGCTGATTGCGAAGAACTATCCGATTCACGAATAAAGTGGGCAGAGTGGAATGGAATCTATCAAAGAATCAAGTAAGTTGTTTGGAAAGAGCAATTACCACTCATTGCTTACAATCAAGGAGGAGAAATGTTTTTTCGGTACATGGAAGTACGGGATGTGGAAGAGATTTGGGAGATGGATCAAGCACTTTTTGGCAGTATGGCCTATTCCCGGCAGGATTTTCTTCGTGCCGTGGAGGGAAAATACGATAGAGCCATTGTCTTGATGGAGGAAGAGGAAATCTTAGGCTACGCGATTCTGAGAGTCTTAGGCGTGGAAGGAGAGCTGGAAAGCATTGCCGTGAAGAAAAAGCATCAAGGTAAGGGTTTTGGGAAACAACTGCTTCGGGAAATTCTCTCCATAGGAGATCGGGAAGCCATTCAGAAAATATTTTTAGAGGTAAGGGAAAGCAATGACCCTGCCAAAGCAATCTATGAACGAGAGGGATTTCGGGCCTTTTCCAAAAGAAAGGCGTATTACCGGGATCCGGAAGAGGATGCCATCCTCATGGAAAGGACGATACAATAAATTATGTTAGAATTATGTTTACTGGGAACCGGCGGTATGATGCCCCTTCCCAAGCGCTGGCTCACCAGCTTAATGTTACGCTGTAACGGGTCCAGTCTTTTGATAGATTGTGGGGAGGGAACCCAGATTGCCATGCGGGAGAAGGGGTGGAGCCCCTACAGCATTGATACCATCTGCTTTACCCACTACCATGCAGATCATATTTCCGGACTTCCCGGAATGTTGCTTAGCATGGGAAATGCGGAGCGAACCAAGCCGGTGACCATGATTGGCCCTAAAGGACTGGCCAGGGTGGTAAATGGACTAAGAAGTATTGCACCGGAGCTTCCCTTTGCCATCGAATATATAGAAATTCAGGAAGAAGAGCAGAGATTTTCCTGTGAAAGCTTTCAGGTAGAGGCCTTTAAGGTACAACACAGTATTCCCTGCTTTGGCTATAAAATCACTATTCCCAGATCCGGAAAATTTTCCGTAGAACGGGCAAGAGAGGCGGGCATTCCCGTGTCCTGCTGGAATCGCCTGCAACATGGAGAAGCGGTAGAGCATGAGGGCAGTCTGTTTACCCCGGATATGGTCATGGGAGAGGCAAGACGGGGGATTTCGGTAGTCTATTGTACCGATACCAGACCGATTCCAAGGATAGCCGAAAAGGCGAAGGATGTGGATTTGTTTATCTGTGAAGGAATGTATGGGGAGGAGGACAAGCTCTCCAATGCCAAGAAACACAAGCATATGACTATGGAAGAGGCAGCCATCTTAGGCCGGGAAGCCCGGCCCAGAGAAATGTGGCTTACCCACTATTCTCCTTCGGAGGTTTATCCGGAGCAGTATAAGGATAAGTTCAGCCATATTTTTCCGGTGAAATTCGCCAGAGATGCTTGGAGCAAGGACATTTCCTTTGAAGAAGAGGAATAGAGAAAGAGTATAAAAAGAGTACAGAAAGAAAGAGTACAGTTTTATGGAAGATGTTTTGATTCTGGGAATCGAAAGCAGCTGTGATGAAACCGCAGCGGCAGTGGTAAAGAACGGAAAGGAAGTGCTTTCCAATGTGATTTCCTCTCAGGTGGCTCTTCACGCAGAGTTTGGAGGGGTAGTGCCGGAGATTGCTTCCCGTAATCATTTGGAAAAGATTGATGAGGTGATTCGTCTGGCTATGGATGAGGCGGGGAAAAGCTTTTCCGAGCTTACGGCGGTGGCAGTAACCTATGGTCCTGGACTGGTAGGCTCTCTTTTGGTGGGGGTTTCCGAAGCCAAGGCTTTGGCCTACGCCATTCAGAAGCCCTTGATTCCGGTACATCATATTGAAGGACATATTGCGGCAAATTATCTTGCCCATCAGGACTGCGTTCCTCCCTATGTTTGCCTGGTGGCCAGTGGTGGCCACAGCCATCTGCTGTATGTGGAGGATTACGGAAAAATCAAAATCTATGGAAGAACCAGAGATGATGCGGCGGGGGAAGCCTTTGACAAGATTGCCAGAGCCGTGGGACTGGGATATCCGGGAGGCCCGAAGCTGGAGCAGAGTGCGAAGGAGGGAGACCCCTTTGCCTATCATTTTCCCAAGGCCAAACTGGATACTCCCTATGACTTTAGCTTTTCCGGCGTAAAATCTGCGGTTTTAAATGAGTTAAACCATAAGAAAATGTTAGGAGAAGAAATAAGGGTGGCAGACCTTTGTGCCTCCTTTCAGGAGGGAGTCTGTGAGGACTTGGCGGAAAAATGCCTACAGCTTGCTCTGGATTTAGGGGTATCCAAAATGGCTGTGGCGGGAGGCGTCTCCGCAAATGGCTGTCTTCGAAGGAAGATGGAAGAGAAGGCGAAGGCTCACGGTTTAAGCTTTTACTGCCCAAGCCCTGTGCTGTGCACGGACAATGCGGCCATGATTGCGGCAGCAGCCTATTATGATTATCAGGCAGGAAAAAGGGGGGAGGCTTCTTTGAATGCTTATCCTTCTTTGGCTTTAACGGAAGGCTAGGGAGGGAAGAATGCCTAATCAAAGAGAAATTACCGTCATCCTTCTGATGGCCGGAAAAGGCAGCCGTATGGGATGCAAGGAAAAAAAGCAGTTTCTGCCCTTTCAGGGAAAGCCCTTGTATTATTCCGCCCTGCAAAAGTTTTGCAGCTGGGACAGGTGCAAAGAAATTCTTTTGATTCTTTCCAAGGAAGATAAAGAAAGGGTGGAAGGGGAACTTAAGCAATGGAGGGAAGAGCTGGGGCTTCGGTTCTTAGAAGGAGAATCCGCACAATGTAAAGAGGAGCTCGCTGCTTCATTTTCTCCGCTTACACAGGAAGGCATAGTAGTTTCCCTGATTGAGGGAGGGGCAGAACGCTACTGGTCTGTTTACTCCGCCTTGGAATTTTTGAAAAATAGGGAATCGAATAGAGAAAAGCATAAAAAAGAGCAGGAGATAAAGCATGGAGAAAGCAAAAATCTTCAAAACGAGCTCTCTCTTTTTATCCATGACGGGGCACGGCCCTGCTTTAGTTTAGACTTATGTGAAAGAATTTATCAGGCAAGAAAGTCCTATGGGGCAGTGATTCCGGGGCTTCCGGTGACAGATACCATAAAGCGAGTGGAGAAGGGTATTGTGCAGGAAAGCGTAGATAGAAGCAGTCTTTATCGGATTCAGACTCCCCAGGCATTTTCCTTTCCTTTACTTTGGGAAGCCTATAACGCTTTCTTAGAGAAGAAAGAAGAGGGGCTAAGCATTACGGATGACGCCATGATGGTGGAAGCCTTTACGAAGGAACAGCCCTATCTAGTTTTAGGGGAAGAGCAGAACCAAAAGATTACAGTGCCTGAAGATTTGATTTATCTAAAATTCATGGAAGAGTATAGTAAAAAATAGTGTGAGATCCTTCGAATTTAGATAGTAGTGTAAGAAAGGATAAGACCAGATGATTCAAGACCTGGGACAACATCATTTTCAAAATCAATATTATCCGGAAAAAAAGCCCGGAAAGGAGGATTTTTTCCTTTCTTTTTCAGGCAAGTCGGTTTTGGTAAAAAGAGAGTCAGGAAAGAAGGTGGATCCCTCGGATGCTATCATGAGCGGAGATGGTTTAAGCCTAAGATGTCCGGAGGGAGAGGGTTTTTCCTTTTATAAAATTAAAGAGTATTTAGCTTCTTTTCCCAAGGAAAAAGAGGAAGTACAGGAAAATGCTTTATCCCGAAAGAGAGAGCAGCAGGCCATGGTAAATGACTGGAGAAAGTCCTTTACCTACCTTTTTTCCTTGGACGGGCAGGACTATTATCTGCTGAAAGATATCGTGGAATTCGGAGAATACCTTTCTTTGGAAGAGTTGCGACGGGAGTTTAAAGGACCGAAGTCTCTGCTCTTTTTGGCCAATACAGGGATGCATCTCTTTCATTTTTATCAAAAGCACCGCTATTGCGGTGTCTGCGGCACTAAGACGGAGAAGGACAAAAAAGAAAGAGCCATGCGTTGTCCCAACTGTCAGGAGGTCTTCTATCCGAAGATTATGCCGGCAGTCATTGTGGGAATCATCCATAAGGAAAAAATCCTTTGCACAAGATACGCCAACAGACTAAGCTACTTACCCGCCCTTGTGGCAGGCTTTATCGAGATTGGGGAGACCGGGGAGGAAGCGGCGATTCGGGAGGCTATGGAAGAAACCGGTGTTCCCATTAAGGAAGTAAAGTATTATAAATCCCAACCCTGGGGAATGGCGGATGATTTGCTCCTAGGATATTTTGCAAAAGTGGATGAGGAAAAGGCTTCTTTTACGGAGATGGGAGAGGTTCAGATTATTCGAGAGGAGGAAGAGCTTTCCGAGGCGGTCTGGCTCAGTCGGGAGGAGCTGGAGCTCCAGGGAAATGATTTCAGCTTAACCAATGAGATGATGCGGACTTTTAAAGAAGGAAAGTTTGAATTACACGGAAGGAGAAACGGGTGAAAAAGGTATTGCTAATTGCCACAGGAGGAACGATAGCCTCCAAGCAAACAGAGGATGGACTGAGTCCTTCCCTTAGTGCAGAGGAAATCATTGCCTTTGTGCCGGAACTACAGAAGATTGCCGAGCTTTCCATTGTTCAGCTTTGCAATGTGGATTCCACCAATATGCAACCTAAGATTTGGCGGGAAATGGGGGCTTGTATTCAAAAAAACTATGACCGTTATGACGGTTTTGTGGTTTTACACGGCACGGATACCATGGCCTACACCTCGGCGGCGCTAAGCTATATGGTACAGTATTCCAGAAAGCCTATTGTCATTACAGGCTCCCAAAAGCCTATTAATCAGGACAGTACCGATGCCAAGATGAATCTTCTGGACAGCGTGCGCTACGCCTGTGACCCTTATTCGGAAAATGTGGTTCTTCTCTTTAACGGCAATGTGATTTCCGGTACCAGAGCGAAGAAAATGATGGCTCGTTCCTTCCATGCCTTTCAAAGTGTGAATTTCCCAACCTTGGCCAGAATGCAGGACGGCAGAATCATTCGATATATTCCCTATCTACCCCTGAGAGAGGCAGTGGAATTCCATTTGGATTTGGATGATTCCATCTGTGTTTTAAAGCTGATTCCCGGTACCAGACCGGAAATGCTTTCCTATCTTTTTGAAAATTATGATTGCATTGTCATGGAAAGCTTCGGCGTAGGCGGTATTCCGGAAAGCATGCAGGAAGTCTTTTACAAGGAAATGGAGAAGTGGCAGAAAAAGGGAAAAATCATTGTTATGGCCACCCAGGTGGTAAACGAAGGCTCCAATATGGAGATTTATCAGGTGGGACAGAAAATCAAAAAAGACTTCCAGCTTTTGGAAGCCTATGATATGACCTTGGAAGCCACCATTACCAAGTTAATGTACCTGATGGCCAAGTACAAAGGGGACTATCCCGGCCTAAAGAAGGAGTTCTACACCACCATCAACAACGATATTCTCTGTGCGGTGCAATAGCAGGAATTGCTTTTCCTTGTCCCATTACCTTACGAAAATAATAAATAGGATGTGAAGCAATGACTGGCTTTGCTTTCCGACAAAACAGCTTCGCTTTGGGGCACGCTCTCGCTAACCTCGCCTACGCAGGGGTACTAAGCGAAAAACTTCCTTCCAGTCGTTTTTCGTAAGTGCCCGCGGGCTCAGATTACCCCTGCAGCGAAGCTATTTTGCATGAAAGCAAGTTTAGAAATCTCTTTTACTTCACATCCTATTTTCTTTACTGTATAGGGAGGGCAAGGACAAAGCAATTCCTGCCATTTTTTCCGTAGCCAAAGACCTTTCCCTTGTGGTTGGCGGCGATTTCTTTGGCGATGGATAGTCCCAAACCGAAGCTTTCACTCTGGCTTCTGGCCTCATCCAGTCGGGTAAAGCGGGAAAATATTTTTTCAAATTCTTCCTTGCTCAAGCTTCTTCCTGCGGAGTCCACGGAAAGGATGGCCATATTTTTTTCTCTGTAAAGCTTTACAAAGAGGGTAGAGGGTTTATCCGCATATTTTCGTCCGTTATCCAGAAAAATTCGTAAAACCTCCTCCACCTGACTTTCTATAGCGTGCTTTAAAACAATATTCTGTTCTAGGTCAACATCTAATTCTATTCCCTCTTCGAAAAACAGTGCTTCCATTTGCAGGCAGATTTCAGAAACTCGTCGGGAATAATCCATTTCGCCATAGGTGAATACCTGCTGCTCTAAACGGGAAAGCTGTAAAAGCTTTTCCACCAATCCCTGCATTTTCTTACTCATAACAGCGATGTTTTGAACAAAATCCCGAGTTTCCGTGGATAAATCCTGATCCTCCAAAAGAGAGAGGTTAGCGGCTATGACAGCTAATGGCGTTTTTAATTCATGGCCGGCATCGGAAATAAACTGCTTTTGCTTTTCCATGGCCTGCACACTGGGACGAATGGCCCAGGAGGAAAAGAAGTAGTCTAAGGGAAGAAACAGCAGAATCAGTACCAAAGCCAAGAGAGCAGTGGAAAGAGCCTGCTTGTTCAGCATATTTAGCTCTCTCTGATAATCTCCTAAAATCAAGGTTTTTTGCCCTTCTTCTCTAAGAAGGTAATGAAGCTTATAACGATAGAATGTACCGGAGCTTTTTCTTTTACTCAGAATCTTCTTTACGATAGTATTTAACACTTCGGAACTTTCATCAGTGTAGATCTCTTCGTTGTTGTTCGCATCAGTTTTTGAAGAACTCGTTTCTACAGTTGTTTCCGAAGGAGCATCCTTTTGTTTGCTCTTCTTATTCATCGGAGGAGAACCCGAATCCTGCCCTTCCGGCCCCTTCTCGGAGGGGGGAGAATCAAAGGAAGAATAGTCCCATGCAGGGGAGCTTTGCTGGCTTGTTATTTCGTTATTCTCACCAATTTCCAAAATTACATAGGAAAAATAGCGACTGGGCAGGGTCTCATGTCCGTTTCGAAAGCCGGGGAACATCAGTTGCTCCAGCTCCATATCCATTTGCTCCTCCTGGGCCTTTTTACTATAGTTAAAGTTGGTGAAGGATAATATCAGCAGCATCACCGTAAAGAGCAAAAAGAGGAGTGCCATAATACGAATTTTCTGTTTTTTCATTGCTTTCCTTTCTTTCTTTCTTCCTTTCTATTCTTTCTTTCCTTTCTTACCTTACTTACTCGCTTTTCTTTTATAAGAAAGGTTGTAAGCCTTTTTACTCCTCTTTGCCCTCTTCCTGCTCTGCCAGAAAATATCCCAGACCTCTGCGGCTTTGGATGCTAACCCTGCTTTCCAAAAGTCTGAGCTTTTTCCGGAGAAATCCCACATAAACCTCTACATGGTTTTCCACCGCATCACTGTCATAGCCCCAAACCTTTTGGAGAATCTGCTCCTTACTTAGAATTTGATTTTTCCCTTGTAAAAGCATACGCATCAGTTCAAATTCCTTTTTGGACAGCTTCAGACTATGTGCTCCGGAAGAAAGATCCTTACTATCCAAATCCAGACTTAAATCTCCGAAGCTTAAGCTGTTCACTTCCTGTCCCTGTCTTCGCAATAAGGCGGAGATGCAGGCCAGTAGTTCTCTTTTGTCAAAAGGCTTGGTGAGATAGTAGTCAGCACCTCCCTCCAAGCCTTCGATACGATCCTCCAGCTGACTTTTGGCGGTAAGCATCAGGATAGGCAGGCCGTTTTTTTCTTTACGTAGCTGTCTTGCCACCTGATAACCGTTCAGCTTGGGCATCATCACATCTAAAATCATTAAATCGTAAATGGCGGTTTTGGCATACTCCAAAGCCTCTTCCCCGTCATACGCCGTATCTACTTCATACTCCGCCCGCTCCAAAATCATTTTAATGCTCTTGGATAGAATTTTCTCGTCTTCTACTAATAAAATTCGCATAGGAGTCTCCTTTTTTCCGTTTTTCCTAGTATAATACAGGAAATATTGAAAAAAGCCAAAATATTTATCCTTTTAAAGCTTTACAAGCGATAAAAAAAATCTTAAAATAGGCAGGAACAAATGGTATTTTTGATAAAGGACGATTATGGAAGCGAAAAAGAAAAGTAGAATTTATGTAGAGATGCTGGGTGGCTTTTCTCTTTACATCGGAGATAAGCAATTAGACTTAGGAAATAACAATAAAGCCAATTTCCTAAAGCTCACCGAAATTGTCCTCTTAAGAGGGCTGGGGGGCATTTCCAAAAGAGATTTGATTGATGGAATTTTCGGTCATAAGTCCCTTTTGGATGAAAACAACAGCTTGAATAACCTGCTCCACCAGGCGAGAACCCAGTTAAAGAAGGCGGGGATGCCCGGAAAGAAGATTATTGACGGAAAAAGAGGAATCTATGCTCCGGAGTATCTTCCTGAGTATGATTACGTCATGGACGTGCAGGAATTCGAAGACATTTGCTTAAAGGCGAAGAACAGTAAGGAAGATAGTAAGAAGTTGTCTTACTATCAGAAGGCTTTTAAGATATACAAGGGTGAATTATTGCCGGAGTTTGCTACAGACTACTGGGTTATCTTGGAGAGCGTTCGCCTAAAGCGCCTTTATGATGAAGTGATTGAATTCTTAGGGGCTTATTACCGTGAGCATCAGGAATACGAAGAGCTTTTCATGATGTACGATCAGGCCAATAAAATCTATCCGGACAACGGATGGCAGATCGAGATGATTGATGCTTTGATTCTGAAGAAGGATTATAAGACCGCATACGATTTGTACATGAAGTGCGCTCACTACTATCAGGACGAGTTGGAAGTACCCATTCCCGATGCTTTACGGGCTTGCTACGAAAGACTTTCCGACAATGTTCGTGTAGTAACCGACGATATCCGTCAGATTCAGGCCAACATTGTTCGTAAGGACGAGAAGCTGAAGAGCGAGATGGGAACCAGGAAGATTGGCGCTTACCTTTGCCCCTTCACCAGCTTTATTGACGTTTATCATGTGCTTAGACGAAATCTGGAAAGAAGAGGTTCTTCCATCTTTATGATGCTTTGCACCTTGGTGGATTATGAAGGAAAGCCCATCCAGAATCAGGATAAGCTGAACACCCGTGCTGAGATTTTACAGCAGTCTTTATCCGAAGGCTTAAGAAAGGGAGACGTTTACACCAAGTATTCTTCCTCCCAGTATCTGATTCTTCTGATTGGAACCAAGAGAGAAGACTGTGCCATCATTTATCAGAGAATCTCCAGAAGATTAAAGGAGCTGGCAGGCTCTCGTGCAGAGTTCCGTTATCGTATCGTATCTCTTGCAGAGATTCCCGGAATCTTGGAGAGAAACGGTGCAATGGATGAGATTTAGAAGAAGTGCTTGACAGGAAAATGAAGCTTTGCTATGATATTCCTTGCGTTTCGCAAGCGTGCGTAGCTCAGCTGGATAGAGCGTCTGGCTACGGACCAGAAGGTCGTGGGTTCGAATCCTGTCGCACGCAGAAAAAGACGATGAATTTCTTCATCGTCTTTTTTAGTTCTTAATGCTCAGCTAATGTAGGATATATCGTTTTACATCAGCACTATAAGATTTGTTTGGATTCTCTCTTTTCTTAGTTCTTACTCGGACAATGCTCCAGCTTTCCTTTGGAATTGCATTGCAGTAAATCCTCCAAGCTATAGCGATTCACTACGGCATAGATGGCTTCGTCTATTTCCTTATATAAGGGGAAGGTGGGGCAGCTGGCAGACCGTTCACAATTACTTCCCTCTTTCACACAATCCACAGGGGAGAGGGTTCCCTCTGCAGCATCTAAAATATCTCCCACGGAAATATCCTTTGCTTCCTTTAAAAGAAGATATCCCCCCTTGGCTCCCCGGACGCTCTTTAAAAAGCCTCCCTTAACCATCAGGGCGATAATCTGCTCTAAATATTTTACGGAAATTCCCTGTCGTTCCGCTACTTCTTTAATAGAAACGGGATTTCCTTTCTTTTCCTGTTCAGCTATATCAATCAGGGTACTTAAGGCATAACGGCCTTTGGTTGAAATCATCATATTCTTTTCCTCCATAGCTTTTTTATATCCTAGCATAGCACTGGGAGTTTTGACAAGTTTATTAAAAAAAGCAATGTTCAAGAGAATGGTTTTTTAGTAAAATGGCATTACTGATTTCACAAAAAGGAGAGCCTATGTCTAAAATTGATTTTGCCATAAACGAAGAAGGAAAGAGAATTTCTATTCTTTCCGATAAAATTAACCGTCACGGATTTATAGCCGGAGCAACGGGAACAGGTAAGACGGTAAGCTTAAAAGTTTTAGCGGAAAAGTTTTCTTCCCTGGGAATTCCGGTGTTTCTATCCGATGTAAAGGGAGACTTATCCGGTCTATTAAAGCCGGGAGAAGCTTCCGAAGGGATTGAAAAGAGAAGAGAAGAATGCAAGCTTACAGAGGAGGAATTCCGTTATCAGGGCTTCCCTGTGGAGCTTTTTGCCCTTTCGAAGGAGGAAGGGATTCCCTTACGTTGCACGATTTCAGAGATGGGGCCATTGCTCTTAAGCCGAGTGCTGAATTGTACGGATGTGCAGAGCGATATTTTGCGCGTGGTCTTTAGGATTGCGGACGAAGAGGGGCTTTTACTGATTGATACCAAGGACCTACGTTCCGTATTGCAGTATGTGGCGGAAAACAGCAAGGAGTACAGTGCTTCCTTTGGAAATCTGCCTACTCAAAGCTTAAATTCCTTAATCCGTTCCGTAGTTGCCTTGGAAGAGGCGGGAGGAAAGGAATTTTTTGGAGAGCCTGCCTTGGACGTAAAGGATTTCTTCAGGCAGAATGAAAAGGGACAGGGGATTATCCATATTTTTAAAGCCAAGAGAATTATGGGAGAGCCGAAGCTGTATTCCACCTTCCTGCTTTACCTTTTATCGGAGCTTTATGAACTGCTTCCGGAGGTTGGGGATTTGGAGAAGCCCCGCTTTGTCTTTTTCTTTGATGAAGCCCATCTCCTTTTCGACGATGCACCCAAGGCCTTACTGGAAAAATTAAACCAAATCACCCGTTTGATTCGAAGCAAGGGCGTAGGCATTTATTATATTACCCAAAGCCCCTCGGATATTCCGGATGCCATTTTGGCTCAGTGCGGAAATAAGATTCAGCATGGCTTAAGAGCCTATACACCGGCAGAACGCAAGAAGATTCGTGCGGCAGCGGACAGCTTCCGGGAAAATCCTGCATTTTCCTCCGAGGAGGTACTGGAGAACCTGGGAACGGGAGAGGCCTTGATTTCCTGTTTGCAGGAGGACGGCAGTCCTGCCATCGTGGAAAAGGCCAAGATTTTCCCACCCCAGTCTTATCTGGGAGAGGCAAGCCCGGAGGAGCAGGACAGAGCCATCAAGGCTTCAAGCCTCTATATTCGTTACGGAGAGGCTGTGGACCGGGATTCCGCTTACGAATTCCTGCATAGAAAGGGAAAGGAAGAGCAGGAGCGTTTCCAGAAGGAATTAGAAGGAAAAGAAGCAGAGAAAAACCGTCTTCTTCAGGAAAAGGCGGAGGAGAAGGAAAGAGCTAAGCAGGAGAAAGAAGAGGAGAGAGTCCAAAGACTTAAGGAAAAGGAAGAAGAAAAGGAACGCCTTCGTCAGGAACGGGAATTGGAAAAAGAAAAGTCCAAGCAAAAGACCGTAATGAAATCCGTGGGACGCTCCGTTTCCGGCTCCATAGGCCGGGAAATCGGCTCCGGTATCGGAAAATCCGTCTTTGGAAAAGGCTTGGGAAGACGACTGGGTGGAAATATCGGTGCTGCCTTTGGAAGAGGCATCCTGGAAACTCTCTTTGGGAAATAAGGAGAGATGTAAAAAATCAACTATTTTTATGCAGTATAGGTCCGGAACAGGGGCACGCTCTCGCTAACTTCGCCCTGCTGAACAGTGGTTTATGTTAACCACTGCTCACTTTGCTTCGCAAAGCAACGTCCTTCGGAAGTTGGCTTTGTCCAGGCTAGGCTTTTCTGAAGAAAAGTCTAGCCTTAGGGGTACTTGCAAAAAACGCATTTCATTTGTTTTTTGCAAGTACCCACGGGCTCAGATTACCCCTTATTCCGGACCTATATGCACAAAAACTGTGTTAGTTTGTTTTTACATTGCCCCGGCATCCATGGGGACAAAGAGGCTGACACAGGCCAGAGCCACCATCAGGACGATATCTACCCATAAGAGGGGAGAAGAAAAGAATTGCTTTAAGGAAAGGGCGTGTTCCTTTTCGTATTGTCTGTCTTCTGCCAAGCTTGTTCTATTTTTTACAACATAGTAGATGCCATATCCCAAACCGGCAAGAAGGAATAGACTGTAGATGCCCTGAATCAGAGTTGAACCCTGAGACAGGTTGTTTACCACAATGGCCAAAAGGTTATTACTGAAATGCAGCAGGATGGAATAGGGAAGGCCGTAACGATCTCTGATAAAGAAGAGAATAATTCCCATGCTGAAGGCCGGTGCAAATTGCAGGAAATTGCTGTGCATTAAAGCAAAGAAAAATGCGGTGCAGAAGGCTGCAAAATATTTTCCGTAGGAACGGAAGCGGTGATAAAAGACTCCTCGAAAAACCAGTTCTTCCATAAGGGGAGCCACCAAAATCGTATAAAACAGCATAGGGGCATTTGTCAGGCTTCCCCCTCTTGCCGCTTCTTCGGAAAAAGACAGGTTTAAGCCAAGCTTGGTAAAGAGGGTCATAATCGGATAATTGATGATTCCTCCTATCCACTGGGCGGCTTGGAAAAGCATGAAATAGTGCAGGAAAGACAGAACAGTAAAGCTTGGTTTTTCAGGATTTGGCTCTGTGCCTATTTCTTTAGCTGATTCTGCGCTTGTTTCTTTCGGAAAGATATTGTTCAAAAGACAATAGCTGATGACCACGGAAATGACCATGCAGATGTATTGATCGGATAGTAAAGGAATCTTAGTTAAAGGCAGAAGCAGCACCAAAAGTACAGCTAAAATCTGCACGGACAATACATATAACAAAAGGGCTAAGGCACTCTTATTTAAATCTCTTTTGATTTCTAATAAATTCATCATATCTCCATTTCTAATCGCAAAATACATGCCCGGACTTTTCTACTATACAAGAAAAATAATACTTCCGCAAATTAATTTAAGGATTTTGCACAGGAGGAAGTGTTGGCTTTGGATAGGCCGGAAGTAGGGAAAGCAATAGAAGCAGAGCGATACATCCGGAGATACAGCATAAAGTTTCATGAAAGATACAGCGTAAAGTTTCATAATGAGATGCATCGGCAAAATAAGATTGAATAAAGAAGGAAAAAAATGAAAAAGTGGTTTGTATACGGGAAAAAGGCAGATTTTCAGGAGTTGGGAGAGAAATTATCTCTGGATCCGGTTTTGGTTCGCATTCTTCGGAATCGAGATTTAACAACAGAAGAAGAAATGCGGAATTTTTTAGAGGGAGAAGAGATTCCTTCTCCTCTTTTCTTGCCGGACAGTATTCGTTTTTTAAATCGCCTGGAGCGAGCCATGAAAGAGGGAGAAAAAGTTCGGATTGTGGGAGACTATGATGTGGATGGGGTTTGTGCCTCTACCATATTGGCGAAGGCACTTTCCTTATTTTTCTCCAAAGAGCAGCTTTCCGTGGTGATTCCACACAGAATTTTGGACGGCTACGGCATTAACGAGCAGATTATCGAGGAGGCAAAGGCAGAAGGAATTTCCCTTCTGATTACCTGTGACAACGGTATTTCCGCATTTTCTGCAATGGAGAAAGCAAAATCCTACGGTATGGATGTATTGCTTACGGATCATCATGACTTACGAAGAGATGAGGATGGAAAGAAAAGGATTCCGGAAGCCTTTGCCGTGGTGAATCCCAAAAGAGAGGGCAGTAAGTATCCTAATGAAGAAATCTGCGGAGCCATGGTCTGCTATCTTCTCATGAAAATGCTTTTGGAAAAACGGCAAAAGGGCTTGGAGCTTTTGGAGGAGCTGGCCTGCTTTGCCGGTATTGCTACGGTTTGTGATGTGATGCCTTTACAAAAAGAAAATCGTGTTATCGTAAAGTATTGCCTGACCCATTTGCAAAAGACTCAAAATATCGGTATGCAGGCCCTTCTAAAGCAGTGCCATATTTTGCCGGAGCAGGAAATTTCCTCCTATACTCTCGGTTTTCAAATCGGCCCCTGCATCAATGCGGGAGGTCGCTTGGAAAGTGCGATGCTGGCGCTTTCTCTTTTCCTGGAGGAGGATGAAGGGAAGGCTGAGGAAAAAGCAGCACACTTACTGGTCTTAAATGAAGAACGAAAGGAAATGACGAAAAAAGGGGTGGATGAAGCGAAGGCGCTGGCGGAACAGGAAGGAGATGTGCCGTTGCTGTTTTTGGTGCTTCCCGATTTACATGAAAGTCTTGCGGGAATTGTGGCGGGACGGATACGGGAAGCCTATTATCGTCCCTGCTTTATCCTCACCAATGGGGAGGACGGAAGCTGTAAAGCCTCCGGACGTTCCATTCCCGGTTATCCTATGGCGGAACGCCTGGAGGAACAAAAGGAACTGCTGCTACGCTTCGGAGGTCATCCCATGGCGGCCGGATTTTCCGTTACTAAGGAAAATGTTCCCGGGCTAAAAAAAGCTCTTCTGCAAAATGCAAGGCTTCAGGCGGAGGATTTGGAGGAGAAGGTCTGGATTGATGTGGTCCTACCGTTCTCCTATCTAAAAGAGGATTTTGTTCGTTCCTTGTCCCGCTTGGAACCCTTCGGAAGAGGCAATGAAAAGCCTGCCTTTGCTCAAAAGAATGTTTTACTAAAGGATTATAAAATTGTGGGAAAAAACAAAAATGCCATCAAATTATATCTGGAAGATGAACAAGGTACACGAGTAGAGGGAGTACTCTTTGAGGATGGAGAAAAATTTTTGAACAAAAAATCTAGTCGAAATAGATTTAATCTGTTATACTATCCAAAGATTCAGGTGTACA